>CAZCKZ010000168.1:0-4761 GCA_964499395.1 uncultured Gallionella sp.
TGCATGGGGACCTGGGTGCTGGCAAAACGACCCTTGTGCGCGGCATGATGAATGCGCTGGGTTATGCAGGCCGGATCAAAAGTCCCACTTACACCTTGGTTGAACCATACCATATCAATGGGTTAGACTTACGCCACTTCGATCTGTATCGCTTGCACGATGAAGCGGAATGGGAAACTGCCGGGTTCCGTGATGAATTCGATGGACACAATATATTTCTCATCGAATGGCCTGAAAGGGCGAGGGGATTTATTCCTAAAGCCGATATCGAGATTACTTTTAAAATCCTGCCGCATGGGCGCAACATCGACATTAAAGGTAACACACCATCAGGACGGGAATGTTTAAAGCAATTTTAAAACTCATTACGCTATCTATTCTTCTCTGGCCGCCTCAGGGACAAGCCGCCCCCATCAACGTAAGTGCGGCACGTATCTGGCCGGCACAGGATTACACCCGCCTGACACTCGAATCCAAACATGCTATCCGTTACAACATGTTCAACCTGGACAATCCGGAGCGCCTGGTAATCGACTTGGATGATGTGCGGCTCGGCCATACGCTCAACAACTTGCCCAAACTGGTCGCTAGCGACGATCCCTACATCAAGAGTGTGCGCGTAGGACGCTTCAAACCAGGTGTGGTGCGCCTGGTGCTGGACTTGAAAGCCGAGGTTAAACCCCAGTTATTCGTCCTCAAACCGGTCGCGGAATATGGTTATCGGTTAGTGCTGGACGTATATCCCGTCCAGCCTGTTGATCCGTTGATGGCTTTGCTTGACAACATACCCGGGGCAGCGAGCACGCCAACCACAAGCAGTCAGCCCGCAGCACCTGCAGATGACAAACTGCAGATGGCCCAAGGCCTGAGTACCCACAAAACCGACAAACCGGTTCCTGATTCAACCTTGCCGCGCATCCCCCCTGAGATGCGCGCACGCACCCTGATCATCGCGATCGATGCAGGACACGGTGGCGAGGATTCAGGCGCTCGCGGCAGGCATGGTTCTCTCGAAAAGAACGTGACACTGGCAATTGCCCGCAAGGTCAAGGCATTGGTCGACAGCGAGCCAAATATGCGCGGCGTATTGATTCGCGACGGGGATTATTTCATCCCTCTGATGGGCCGTGTAGCCAAAGCACGCAAGGCGAAAGCAGATTTGTTCATCTCCATTCATGCAGATGCATTCATCAATTCGAAGGCGCGCGGTTCGTCAGTATTTGCATTATCCGAACACGGCGCGACCAGCACCGCTGCACGCTGGTTGGCAAAAAATGAAAATGAAGCGGACTTGATCGGGGGCGTAAACATCGCGGTAAAAGACCCCTACCTCGCGCGTACCCTGCTTGACCTGTCACAAACTGCGACCATCAACGACAGTATGAAACTCGCCAAGTTTGTACTTAATAAACTCGGTGATATCAACGAACTGCATCGCGGACATGTGGAACAGGCTGGATTTGCCGTGCTTAAATCACCGGACATCCCATCCATCCTGGTTGAAACCGCTTTCATTAGCAATCCCAGCGAAGAGCGTCGATTGAACAACCAAAATTACCAAATGAAAGTTGCCCATGCGATTGTAGGGGGCATCAACCGCTACTTTGCGCAAAATCCCGCGTTATCCAAACCAAAAATCGCTCAGATAAATTAGTGGCATGGGGCGATTGCTCGAATCGGGGTATTGCTGTTCGCATAAAATTGCCCGAACCTAAAGCAATTTGCATTGGCCGCAATTACTGCGCCGAGAATATCAGACGGGGAATACCCCCGTAGAAAGATAGCGGTCGCCGCGGTCGCAAACTATGAACGCAATCACTGCATTTTCGACCTGTTGCGAGATGCGCAGCGCAACGCTCAATGCACCGCCGGAAGAAATACCGCAAAATATCCCTTCCTCGCGCGCCAGGCGACGGGTCAATTCTTCAGCATCCGCCTGGCTTACATATTCCAATCTGTCGACATTTTTGCCGCTGTATATCTTCGGCAAATAGGCCTGCGGCCATTTTCGAATGCCGGGAATCTGTGCGCCCTCATCCGGCTGCACGCCGATGATCTGAATGTCGGGATTCTGTTCCTTGAAATAGCGAGAGCAACCCATGATGGTGCCGGTGGTGCCCATACTGCTGATGAAATGCGTGAGCTTGCCATGCGTATCGCGCCAGATTTCCGGTGCGGTGCCTTCATAGTGCGCCAGCGGATTATCCGGATTGGAGAATTGATCAAGAATGATGCCTTTGCCTGCGGCACGCAGATTTTCTGCCGTATCCCGCGCCAGCTCCATGCTGCCTTCTTTCGCGGTCAGCACCAGTTCCGCGCCAAATGCGCGCATGGTTTGGCGACGCTCGATGCTCTGATTCTCCGGCATCACCAGAATCATCTTGTAACCGCGCATTGCCGCCGCCATTGCCAGCGCGATACCGGTGTTGCCGCTGGTCGCCTCGATCAATGTATCGCCGGGCTTGATCTCGCCGCGCTGCTCGGCGCGCGTAATCATGAACAGCGCGGGCCTGTCCTTGACCGAGCCTGCAGGATTATTGCCTTCCAGCTTGGCGAGCAGCACGTTGCTGGTATCGCCCTGGATGCGCTTCAGTCTCACCAACGGGGTGTTACCGACGAAATTTTCTATGTATGGGTACACTTAACATTCCCTGATTGAAAAAATAACCTCTAAGTTGCCGCCTTCAGCATCTGCTCTGCATACCTTGCCACGCCCTGTTCCACGCTCAGAAATTCGCCTGTGTAACCGATATTGCGCAGCGCGCCGATATCAGCCTGAGTGTAACTCTGATATTTGCCGCGCAGCTGTTCGGGGAAAGGAATGTAACTGATCAGTCCTTGTTGTTGCATCTCGACGAGACTCAACACAGGCTGGGACTCTGCCAGGCGCAGTGTATTGATGGTCGCGACGGCCACGTCGTTAAAACTTTGTGCCTGTCCGGTACCCAGATTGAATATGCCCGATTTGCTCTGATTGTCCAGAAAATACATATTCACCTTGACCACGTCTTCGATTGACACGAAGTCACGCAGTTGCCCGCCGTTGGCGTAGCCATCACAGCCTTCGAATAGTTTTACCCGGCCCTCGGCCCGATACTGGTTGAAGAAATGATAGGCGACCGATGCCATCCGTCCTTTATGCTGCTCGCGCGGTCCGTACACATTGAAGTAACGCAGCCCGACGACCTGCGCACTGCGCTTTTGCCAGCGGCGGCGCACGATCTGGTCGAACAGAAACTTGGAATAGGCATACACGTTCAATGGCGCCTCGAATTTCCGGCTTTCCTTGAACACGCTGCTGCCGCCGTACACCGAAGCTGACGATGCATAAAGGAACGGAACTTCTTCATTCTGGCAGTAGTTCAGCAATTCCAGGGTGTACTGGTAATTGTTATCCATCATGTAGCGGCCATCAGTTTCCATGGTGTCCGAACATGCGCCCTGGTGCAGCACCGCGCTGACCAACCCATCGAAAAAACCATCCTGCAATTTTCCCAGGAAATCTTCTTTGTCGAGATAATCGGCGATCTCGCAGTCCACCAGATTCCTGAACTTGTCGGCATTCTTGAGATTGTCCACCGCGATGATATTGTTCTCGCCGCGTTCATTGAGTGCCTTGACCAGGTTGGAACCGATAAATCCGGCAGCGCCGGTAATGATGTAATACATTGAATTTCTCCTCACATTTTCAAATGCACGAAACAGCGCCAAGATACAAGGAGCAAGATGAAAAAATCGTTCACCATTGAACCTTGAACCCTAATCTATTTCCTGCAATCCCATATCCCGCACGATCTCATCGCGGCTGACCACTGCCGTTCCCAGCTTCCCGACCACAATACCCGCTGCACGATTGGCGATACGCATGGCCTCGGGCAAGCCCGAACCGCTCGCCAGCATCACCGCCAGGGTGGCGATCACTGTGTCACCCGCACCACTGACATCAAATACTTCACGGGTGTGTGTCGGTTCGTGCAGCGCTTCGTTGGCACGAAACAGACTCATGCCGTCTTCGCTGCGCGTGACCAGCAGCGCGTCGAGTTGCAATTCGGTGCGCAGTTTTTCCGCTTTGCTGTTGAGTTCGGCTTCGGTTTTCCAGCTGCCCGCCACTTCGCGAAACTCGCTGAGGTTAGGTGTCAGTATGCTTGCACCCTGATAACGGGCGTAATCATCACCTTTGGGATCAACCAGCACATGTTTGCCCGCAGCCCGTGCCAGCCGGATCATATCGGCTATATGCGTCAATCCGCCCTTGCCGTAGTCGGACAGGATCACTACATCAGCCAGCGGCAACTGCACGCGAAAATCTTCAAGTGCGGCGTGCAAAACCTCATGACTGGGCGGTGTTTCGAAATCGATGCGCAGCAGCTGCTGGTGGCGCGCGATGGCGCGCAACTTGATGATAGTGGAAAAGGTGTTATCGCGATGCAGCAACGCAGCAATATTGCGGTGCTCATTGAGCAACTTTTCCAGGCAAACCCCCGCTTCGTCGTTTCCGACCACCGACAACAGCGTGGCATGCGCGCCGAGCGCGGCGATGTTGCGCGCAACGTTGGCTGCGCCGCCAGGCCGTTCCTCGACACGCTCGACCTTGAGCACCGGTACTGGCGCTTCCGGCGAGATGCGGCTGACATCGCCAAACCAGTAGCGATCCAGCATCACATCGCCAACCACCAATATTTTGGCTTCGTCAAAATTTGGTAATGTGGTCATATCCGCCTTGCACTTTTCATGTTCATGCCGCACCTCCGTTTTTCCTTC
>CAZCKZ010000169.1:0-4724 GCA_964499395.1 uncultured Gallionella sp.
AGGCCGGGCGGTGTTGCGGCTTCGTGGCTGACGTCGATGTGCGTTCCGACCGTTTGTTCCTGTGGCCAGTCGATATGGGGGTTGATCGCCCTGATGCAGGCCCATTCGAGAAATCCCACCAGAAAGCCGGTTGCAAAGACTTCCGGCATTGACGCAAATTCTTCCGCTTCCGGATAAAGCGCCGGGACCGTTTTTGATTGCGGTATGACGAATTTGTGTTCGTATCTGATACCCGGCTTCAAGGTTTCTTTCATTGATACTCCCGCTATGTTGAGTCTTGCTCATTCTCTGGCAGCAGGCTTTCCGGCTCGACTCTGCTGCCGGTAACCGCCACCACCTTGTGACGCGATTGTCCGCCCTGTTTGAGTTCCATGTTGCGCAGCGGAACGGCAAACAGACCCGCGATGAATTTCAGCAGCGCATCGTTGGCGCGTCCCTCGACGGGCGGGGCGGCCAGCCTGATCTTGAGCGCCCCGCCGTGCAAGCCGGCGATTTCGCTGCGCTTCGCACCCGGTTGCACATGCAGTGTCAGCGAGATGGTCTCCCCGCTGCGGCGATACCAGCCGGTTTGTTCCCCGGATACCATTTACAACAATCGCACCGCCAGGCTTTCCAGCATCGCAATCGGCACCAGCAGAATGATCTGGCATATCACCAAAAGCAGCAGCGGAGACAAATCGATGCGGCCGACCAGCGGCAAAACTCTTTGCAGCGGGCGCAGGAAGCGGTAAGTAATCGCCGCAAGCAGGGGGGCAAGCGGAGTATAGGGGTTGACCCAGGACAGGATCGCTTGTGCAACCAGTGCGCTCATCAGCAGGTAGACGCTGATCTTGATTAACTTCACCGCGCTTAATGCCAATAATCCGAGCAGCGGGAAATGCACGAACGGATATCCGTCCAGCGACAGCGTCAAGCTCAGATAGGCAAACTCCACGAGCAATGCAAGCAGCAAGCTCGAACTGTCCAGTTTCCATACCGGTGGAATGAAGCGGCGTGCGCGCAATACCGCAAAATCACTGATCGCCATGATGAATTCGCCGAGCGGATTGCGCATCGGGGCGCGCAGCCATTGCATCAGAAACCGGAACAGCAACACACCGGCAAACCCCTGCAAAAAAATATCAAGCAAAAATTGGATCGTTTGATTGAGCATCATGATTTACCCAGTTCGTCGCCCATTTCGCGCGAGCGCGCCGCGGCGGCTTGCGCGGCTTGTGCGATATGTTCGGATACATGGTTGGCAGAAAGGCTCAGCAACGCCCGTTCGGTGGTGCCATTTCTTGATGTGACGCGCTCGCGCAGCACGCTGACATCATCGTTGCTGGATGCGGCCAATTTGCTTGCGCCCAGAAAGGTTGCCAGGCTCAAGCGGCGCGCATCTTCGGCATTGAACCCAAGCCCTTGCGCTGCTTGCTGCAATGCCTCGATGAAATAGAATACATAGGCCGGACCACTGCCGGAAATCGCCGTTACGGCATCCAGCATGGCTTCATCCTGCAGCCACAGGATCTCTCCCACCGCCGCCAGTATGCTTTGCGCCTGTTCACGCTGCGCGGCGCTGACCGCAGGCAAGGCATACAAGCCGGTCATGCCGCTCTGGATCAATGCGGGAGTGTTGGGCATGGCGCGAACGATAGTCTGGCTGTTTGACCAGCGTGCCAGGTCCGTCGCCAGGATGCCTGCGGCGATCGAGATCAACAGCTGTTCCGACAGCAATGGGGCAAGCTGCTGTGCCACCGCGCTCAATTGCTGGGGCTTGACTGCCAGGACGATGATCTGGCTGCCGGCCACACCCTCGTCAAGGTTTTCATGCGTATGCACAGAGTAATCATGCTGCAGCCGCGCGCGATTGCCGGCATCGATTTCCACCACGCTGATCTGCGTAGCGGGAAATCCCCTGCCGAGCAGGCCGCCGATCAGGGCACTCGCCATGTTGCCGCCGCCGATAAAACAGATGTTCATTTGGCTTTCTCCATTATTTTTCGGCTCCATAATTCCGTGCACCGAAAATCGCGGTGCCGATGCGCACGATGGTCGCACCTTCCGCGATCGCCGCCGGGAAGTCGTGCGACATGCCCATCGACAGGGTATCCAGTTCCAGTCCCTGCCGGTTCAGGTCGTCGCGCAGCTTGCGCAGCTGTGCGAAAGGGCGACGCAGCGCAGCGGGTTCGTCACTGGGCGCGGGAACCGCCATCAGGCCGCGCAGTATCAATCCGGGCAGCTTTGCGGTGGCATGGGCCAGTCCGCTTGCCTCATTCGGGAGCACCCCGCTTTTTGTTTTCTCGCGGCTGATATTTACCTGCATGCAGACCTGCAGCGGGGGCAAGTGTGCCGGCCGTTGTTCGGACAAGCGCTCCGCGATCTTCAGCCTGTCCACGCTGTGCACCCAGGCAAAGTTTTCCGCGATGGCGCGGGTCTTGTTGCTCTGGATCGGTCCGATGTAGTGCCACTTTATGTCCAGGTCCTGCAGTGCGGCGATCTTGCCCAGCGCCTCCTGCACGTAGCTTTCCGCAAAGCAGGTCTGTCCGGCACGGTACGCCTCGCGTACCATATCGGACGAAAATGTCTTGCTGACCGCGAGCAGCATGACTTCTCCGGGGTCACGACCCGCGTCGACAGCGGCCGCAGAAACCGCGTTGCGCACTGCTTGCAAGTTTGAAGCGATTGTTGTCATAATCCCGTACGCAAATATATTCCGCAAAACATTCAAATGCGTGCGGCTCCGTATCCTAGATGCCGGGCCGGCCACACCAAACCGGGACGATTATAATGGATATCACCGAACTGCTTGCCTTTAGCGTCAAAAACAAGGCTTCCGACCTGCATCTTTCCGCCGGCCTGCCGCCGATGATCCGTGTGCATGGCGACATCCGCAGGATCAACCTGCCGGCGATGGAGCACAAGGAAGTGCACGCGCTGGTGTATGACATCATGAACGACGGGCAGCGCAAGGCTTATGAAGAGAACAAGGAGATCGACTTTTCCTTCGAAGTTCCCGGGCTCGCGCGTTTTCGCGTCAATGCTTTCGTGCACAACCGCGGTGCGGGTGCGGTGATGCGTACCATTCCTTCCAAGATATTGTCGCTGGAAGACTTGAAAGCACCCAAGAGTTTTGAGGCCATCTCGGAATATCCGCGCGGCCTGGTGCTGGTTACGGGACCAACCGGTTCGGGCAAATCCACCACGCTGGCCGCGATGGTCAATCATCGCAACGAGAATGAATTGGGTCACATCCTGACCGTGGAAGATCCGATCGAATTTGTGCATGAAAGCAAGAAGAGCCTGATCAACCAGCGCGAAGTCGGCCCGCATACCCTGTCTTTCCAGAATGCATTGCGCAGCGCGCTGCGCGAAGACCCGGATGTGATCCTGGTCGGCGAAATGCGCGATCTGGAAACCATACGCCTGGCGATGTCTGCCGCGGAAACCGGCCACCTGGTGTTCGGTACGCTGCATACCAGTTCGGCAGCCAAGACCATAGACCGTATCATCGACGTGTTCCCTGCCGACGAAAAGGAAATGGTGCGCGCGATGTTGTCCGAGTCGCTGCGCGCGGTGATTTCGCAGGCGCTGCTCAAGACCAAGGACGGAACCGGCCGGGTGGCGGCGCATGAGATCATGATTTGCACCCCGGCGATCCGGAATCTGATCCGCGAAGCCAAAGTGCCGCAGATGTATTCTGCAATACAAACCGGCCAGGCTGTGGGCATGCAGACGCTGGACCAATGCCTCGCCACGCTCGTCAGGGAAAACAGGATTACCCCTGCGGAAGCGCGCAGCAAAGCAGCAAACAAGGACTCGTTTCCCGGCTAATCACCGTCACACATCAGGAGCATTTAATGGAAAGAGACCAGGCTACCGAACTGATACACAACCTGCTGCGCGGCATGATCAGCAAGAAGGCTTCCGACCTGTTCATCACAACGGGCTTTCCGCCGGCCTTCAAGATCGACGGAAAAATGACCCCGGTTTCCAGCCAGGCGCTCACGATGCAACATACCCAGGAGCTGGCGCGCAGCATCATGAACGACCGCCAAGCGACCGAATTCGAGACGACACATGAATGCAATTTTGCGATCAGCCCGCACGGCATCGGCCGGTTCCGTGTCAATGTGTTTTTGCAGCAGCAACGCGTCGGCATGGTGCTGCGAACCATCACAACCAAGATTCCCGATCTCGACGAGATGGGCATGCCGCCGGTGCTCAAGGACATTGTGATGACCAAGCGCGGCCTGGTGATCGTGGTCGGCGGGACGGGTTCGGGCAAATCGACCACGCTGGCCGGGATGATCGGACATCGCAACCAGAACAGCTTCGGTCACATCATCACCATCGAAGATCCGGTGGAGTATGTGCATGATCATATCAATTGCATCATCACGCACCGGGAGGTCGGCGTGGATACCGAGTCCTGGCATAACGCCCTGAAGAACACACTGCGCCAGGCACCCGACGTGATATTGATCGGGGAAATCCGCGATCACGAAACCATGGAATATGCGGTGGCATTTGCGGAAACGGGTCACCTGTGTCTGGCCACGCTGCACGCCAACAGTTCCAACCAGGCGCTGGATCGCATCATCAACTTTTTCCCGGAAGAGCGGCGCGCGCAACTGCTGATGGATTTGTCACTCAACGTCAAGGCGTTTATTTCGCAGCGCTTGATTCCGAAAAAAGACGGAGAGGGGCGTGTTGCCGCGTTTGAAATCATGCTCAACTCGCCG
>CAZCKZ010000170.1:0-4722 GCA_964499395.1 uncultured Gallionella sp.
CACCATGACGATATATTTGAATGGGGAGTACATGCCAGTTGAAGAAGCAAAGATCTCCGTGCTGGATCGCGGCTTCATATTTGGCGATGGCGTATATGAAGTCATACCGGTGTATTCGCGCAAAGCGTTTCGCCTGACAGAACATTTGCGGCGTTTGCAATACAGCCTGGACGGTATCAAGCTTGCCAACCCGCACAGCGATGGCGAATGGACGAAGCTGATCAGCGAACTTATCGCACGCAATCCTGGTGAAGACCAGTACCTGTATCTGCACATCACGCGTGGCGTCGCGAAACGCGACCACGCCTTCCCGAATCCGCCGGTCAAGCCCACGGTGTTCATGATGAGCAGCCCGCTGCCAGCCCCTCCTGCCGAGCTGTTGCACAGTGGCGTAGGCGCGGTCACCGCGCAGGACAACCGCTGGCTGCGCTGCGACATCAAGTCCATCGCGCTGCTGCCCAACGTGCTGCTGCGCCAGATGGCGGTCGATGCAGGCTGCGCGGAAACAATACTGATACGCGATGATTCATTTATGACCGAGGGCGCGGCCAGCAACATCTTCGTGGTGAAGAACGGCAAATTGCTCGCGCCGCCAAAAGACAACCTGATGCTGCCCGGTATCACCTATGACGTGATACTGGAAATTGCCGCCGCAAACGGCATTCCGTTTGAAGTGCGCAAGATCGCCGTTGCGGAAGTATCCGCCGCGAATGAACTGCTGCTCACCTCATCCACCAAAGAGGTGCTTGCGATCACGCAACTGGATGGCAAGCCGGTCGGTACCGGCAAACCCGGCGCGATGTTCGCCAGGCTGCACAAGCTATACCAGGATTTCAAGCGCGACGTGATGCGCGCAGGATGAGAAGACAACGATGAAAGAACTGCCAACAATCGAATTGTCCGACAGCCTGATCGAATATCCCTGCGATTTCCCGATCAAGATATTCGGTCAGCAGCAGGCGGGATTCGCGCAAGCCGTGCTGGAAGTGGTCAGCAAGCACGACCAGGGGTTTCTCGCTTCCACGATGGAAATGCGCGCCAGCAGAAATGCGCGCTATATCAGCCTGACCTGCACCGTGCGCGCCACCTCGCGCGAACAGCTCGACGCGCTGTATCAGGACCTGTGCGACCATCCCCTGATCGTGATGGTGTTGTGACTCCAGTTCCATTTCACCGGTGATACTGCGTTGGCGTCCTCGCTCACTCCTGGTGTAACAACTAGCCATTCGACTAGGCCATCAAAGAACGATAGCCAAGTCGCCGGTTATTGTCGTGCTGAAAGCGCTGCCTTCGTCGTTTGCTTTGCGTCGCGGTCAATACGAAGCATTGGGAACCGCACGGCATACCCCTTGCGGGTACAGCAGCCTTGTCTGACCCTCGAAATGGAGCTGGAATGATTCCGCACGTAAAATCATTGGGACTGGTCGAATATCAACCCGTCTGGGACGCGATGAAGAAATTCACCGCCGAACGCAACCCCGAAACGCGCGACGAAATCTGGCTGGTGCAGCATCCCCCCGTTTATACCCAGGGCCTGGCCGGCAAGCCCGAACACCTGCTGCACAGCACGAATATTCCCGTCGTCAAGATCGACCGCGGCGGACAGATTACCTATCACGGCCCCGGCCAAATCGTCGCCTACATGCTGCTCGACATGCGCCGCTGGAAGATCAACGTGCGCGAACTGGTGCGCCTGATGGAACAGGCCGTGATCGACCTGCTCGGCGAATATGGCGTGGCCGCACAGGGTCGTGTGGACGCGCCCGGCGTTTATGTGGATGGCGCGAAGATCGCAGCGCTCGGCCTGAAAATCAAGAACGGCTGCTGCTATCACGGCTTGTCGTTCAACGTCGACATGGACCTGGCACCGTTCGCCAACATCAACCCGTGCGGCTACGCAGGTCTGCGCGTCACGCAAGCCTGCGAACTCGGCATCACCGTCTCGATCAACGAACTGCAAGCCGAGCTGGCGCAGAACCTGGTGCACGGTTTGCAAAAACACCTTAACGCAAAAAATTCGGGAACGATAACGAACAAATAGATGTGAAAGGGTTTGTATGAACCAAACTGCTAATCAAGTTCCACCTTTCGCTTTAACATGTTGCCGACCGATCCAACAAAACTTGAGCGCAAAAAGAAAATTAATTAAATGGGCCCGGCTCGAATAGATTCCACACAAGCCCGCCTCGACGCGCTGACAGCCGCCGATTTCGAAACGCTCGCCCGGCTGGCCGAGACGATCTGGCGTGCGCATTACACCGGGATCATCGGCAGTGCGCAGGTCGACTACATGCTGGACGGGCGCTATACACCGGAGAAATTGCGCCTGTACCTGGGCGCCGATGACCGCTGGCTGATGCTGTTGCGCATCGACAGTTCGACCGGGAGCCGCGCTGTTGGCTATTGCAGCTATGCACTGACGGACGCTCACGGCGAGATGAAGCCCGGCGAGATGAAACTGGAGCAGCTTTATCTGTTGCCGGAGTACTACGGCCAGGGGTTGGGCAGATTGATGATGTGCCATGTAGAACAACAGGCTCGTGCGCGCGGCTGCGGCACATTGATGCTGCAAACCAATAAACGCAACGAGATAGCCATCGCCTTTTATCGCAAAACCGGTTTTACCGTGCGCGAGGAAGCCGTGTTCGACATCGGCAATGGCTTTGTGATGGATGATTACGTGATGGAAAAAGCGCTCTGATGACAGCCCAGCGACCAAATCAGTGCTCAGAAAAATATATGCATGAGCAATGCAGAACGAGATGGGGAACATCATGACGCGTGAACGATCCCTTCTGTTCGCGATGTTGGTGCTGTTGCTGATCATGGCGTTCTCCGCCATCCATCCCTACGACCGCACCACCTGGTTCATGGAAGTCGCGCCGATCTTCATCGCGCTGCCGGTCATGATCGCGACCTATCGCCGCTTTCCGCTGAGCACGCTGTTATACGTGCTGATCTTCATCCATGCGCTGGTGCTGATCGCGGGAGGGCATTACACCTATGCGCGCGTGCCGCTGGGATTCTGGATCGAGCATGCATTTTCGCTGGGCCGCAATCCCTACGACAAGATCGGCCACTTCATGCAGGGCTTTGTGCCGTTTCTGGTGACGCGCGAGATTCTGCTGCGCAACGGTTTTCTGACCAGCCGCCGCATGGCCGCGTTTCTGTCCGTCTGCGTGGTGATGGCGATCAGCGCATGGTATGAGCTGATCGAGTGGTGGTCGGCGCTGGCGATGGGCCAGGGCGCGGATGAATTCCTCGGCACGCAGGGCGATCCGTGGGATACCCAGTCCGACATGTTCTTTGCATTTATCGGCGCGATGACTGCATTGGTTATAATGACGCGCTGGCACGACCGCCAGATGAGTCGCATGAAGCAAGGAGGATCAGTTTGACCGCAACCACACAAACCGGCGCGCCCGCGAAGCAAACCGGAAAGGAAAAGACCGCGCGCAACCCGATCAAGATCGTGCCGCTGCAGGAACGCCTGCGCAAGCCGGAATGGATACGCGTGAAATCCGGCAGCGGCCAGGGCTACCACGACGTGAAGCGCATGCTGCGCGAGCACAAGCTGCATACGGTGTGCGAGGAGGCGTCCTGCCCGAACATCGGGGAATGCTTCGGCAAGGGCACGGCGACCTTCATGATCCTCGGCGATATGTGCACGCGGCGCTGCCCGTTCTGCGACGTGGCGCACGGGAAGCCATTGCCACCGGATGTGAATGAACCGGAAAACCTGGCGCGCTCTATCGGGATGCTCAAGCTGAAATACGTGGTGATCACCAGCGTGGATCGCGACGACCTGCGCGACGGCGGCGCAAAACATTTCGCCGATTGCCTGAATGCGATACGCGCCAGTTCGCCCGCAACGCGTCTGGAAATTCTGGTGCCGGATTTTCGCGGCCGTCTGAAAGAGGCGCTGGACGCGCTTTCCGCCAGCCTGCCCGACGTGCTGAACCACAATCTGGAGACCGTGCCGCGCCTGTACAAACTGGCGCGTCCCGGCGCAGACTACGCGCATTCACTGAAGCTGCTCAAGGATTTCAAGGCGCGCTTTCCGGATATCCCGACCAAGTCCGGCCTGATGCTGGGCTTGGGCGAGACCGATGACGAGGTGCTCGAGGTGATGCGCGACCTGCGCACGCACGATGTGAACATGTTGACCATCGGCCAATACCTGCAACCTTCCGACGGCCATTTGCCGGTGCTGCGCTATGCGCCGCTGGAATCATTTGCAATGTTCGAGCAGGCTGCAAAGGAAATGGGATTCAGTCATGCGGCATGCGGGCCGATGGTGCGCAGCAGTTATTTCGCCGATGAACAGGCGCATCAGGCGGGCGTATTTGTGGCATAGGCCAAGG
Source organism: uncultured Gallionella sp. (assembly GCA_964499395.1). Taxonomy (GTDB): domain Bacteria; phylum Pseudomonadota; class Gammaproteobacteria; order Burkholderiales; family Gallionellaceae; genus Gallionella. The sequence continues at coordinate 4,365 of CAZCKZ010000170.1, forward strand.
TGGCGGCGTGTTAAACTCCATGGCGAAGCTGGCCAGACAGTCGCTGCGTCCGCAAGGGCGGAGAGGAAAGTCCGGGCTCCATAGAGCAGGATGCCGGCTAACGGCCGGACGCCGTGAGGCGATGGAAAGTGCCGCAGAAAATACACCGCCGATGGCCGCGCAAGCGGATCAGGCAAGGTTGAAATGGCGAGGTAAGAGCTCACCGCGCTGGTGGCAACATCAGCGGCAGGGTAAACCCCATCCGGAGCAAGACCAAATAGGCTGACCATGACGTGGCTCGCGTCGTCAGCGGGTAGGTTGCTCGAGCGTCAGGTAACGAAACGCCTAGAGGAATGACTGTCCACGACAGAACCCGGCT
>CAZCKZ010000171.1:0-4686 GCA_964499395.1 uncultured Gallionella sp.
CGGCTTTCCATATTCCCGTCGCGAAAACCCTGATCGCCCGCTCGCCCAACGAGGCACTGCTGATCGCGCAGCAACTGGGATTCCCGGTGGCAATGAAAGTCAATTCACCGGACGTCACGCACAAGAGCGATGCGGGCGGTGTGCTGCTCAATTTGAACAGCGCAAATCAGGTTCGTGCCGCCTACCAGCACATTATCGACAGTGTCCAGCACAACCGCCCCAAGGCACATATGGATGGCGTTTCCATCGAGCCGATGATCGTCAAACCGAACGGCCGCGAGTTGATGATAGGCGTGACCAGCGATCCGGTATTCGGGCCGGTGATTACATTCGGAGCGGGTGGAACGGCTGTCGAAATCATGGGCGATCGCGCGGTTTCCCTGCCGCCGCTGAATAAATTCCTGGTGAGAGAATTGATCCAGGAAACTCGTATCGCCAAAATGCTGGCTGCGTTCCGCAACATGGCTCCGGCCAATATGGATGCGCTGGAAGATGTGTTGTTGCGCGTGTCGGAAATAGCCTGCGAACTGCCTTTGCTCAAGGAAATGGACATCAATCCGCTGATCCTGGACGAGAACGGTGCGCTGGCCGCCGACGCGCGCGTGGTGGTGGAATACCGCCAGCCGAATGCCGACCGCTACGCGCACATGGCCATCTACCCGTATCCCACCCAGCTGGTCAGCCAGTGGCAACTCGCCGACGGCACCGACATCACCATTCGCCCGATCCGGCCGGAAGATGCCGAACTGGTGCAGGCGTTCGTGCGCGGCTTATCGGAAGAATCGAAATACTTCCGCTTCATGAACAGCATGCAGGAACTCACCGAAACCATGCTGGTGCGCTTTACCCAGATCGATTACAGCACTGAGATGGCGCTGATCGCGGTGACTGCTGAGCATGAGAAAGAAATCGAGATCGGCGTCGCGCGATTTGCCATCAATCCGGATGGAGATTCCTGCGAATTCGCGCTGGTGGTGGCAGACACCTTTCAGGGTAAAGGGTTGGGGCAAAAACTCATGGTTTCGCTGATGGAAGCCGCCCGTGAAAAAGGGCTGAATTCGATAGAGGGCGAGGTGCTGAGCAACAATCACAACATGATCAAACTCATGACACGCCTCGGCTTTTCCACCAAAACCAGCGAAGAGGATCAAAGCATCATAAAGGTAGCCAGGGACTTGTAAGGCGTTATACCGCCCGGCGTCTCAATAGCCGGGATTCCGGAAATATCATCCAAGTCTTGTTCGGACGGCGACTTAATGGTTGCGATAGACGGCACCCAGAATACACGGGTGTTTTGCGCCGGTGACCTGAGGCAGGTTGGCCGGCTTGCCGTGCAGGGCTTGTTGCGCCAGCCAGGCGAAGGCGATCGCTTCAAGATAATTGCTGTCTACCCCGAGGGTGTCGGTTGTTTTCACGCTGCAGCCGGGCAGCAACGCAGCCAGACGGTTGTGCAGGGCCTGGTTGTGCGCGCCGCCGCCGCACAGGTAAATTTCCGTTGCACCCGGACAATGATCCCGGATCGCCTGCACGATGCTGCGGCAAGTCAGTTCAAGCAGGGTGGCTTGCACGTTTGCCGCATTTTCGCCGCCTTGCAGATTGCTTTCCAGCCAGGCGATATTGAGCAGGTCGCGCCCGCTGCTTTTGGGCGGCGGCAGAGCAAAGTAGGGTTCGGCGAGCAATTGTTCCAACAGTTCGGGCAGCACGTTGCCGGACGCTGCCCACGCGCCGTTATTGTCATAGGGCTTGCCCAAATGGCGCCTGCACCATGCGTCCATCAGCAGATTGCCGGGGCCGCAGTCGAAGCCCGTTGTGGGCTTGCCCGGCGTCAGGTCGGTTATGTTGCTGATGCCGCCGATGTTGACGATGACGCGATGGATGCCCGGATGGCGCAACACATGATCGTGAAATGCCGGAACCAGCGGAGCGCCCTGTCCGCCTGCGGCGATATCGCGGCTGCGGAAATCGCTGACCACGGTGATGCCGGTCAATTCCGCGAGTAGTGCAGCATTGCCGATTTGCAACGAATATCCGTGTTCGGGCCGGTGGCGTATGGTTTGGCCGTGGCAACCGACCGCTTTGACTTCCTGCTTCAGTGATTGGGCTTCAACGAGCAAAGGCGCAACCGCTGCGGCATACAATCGTGCCAGTTGATTGCCTATGATTTGTGCCTGATGTAATTCGTTGTGGGCCGGCAAATGCAATGCGAGCAAGGCATCTTTTAGCCCGTCGTCAAAGGGAATATAGTGCTTGGCAAGCTGCAGCGGTTTGGTTTGGCTTAAATCCACAAGGACGGCGTCTATGCCGTCCAGGCTGGTCCCGGACATCAACCCGATGTATAGCTCAGGCGTCACTTGAAAGTTAGTCGAGTTGCGCGAGGTTGGTGTTGTGCAGCAGGTTCAGGCGCGCAACCAGGTTTTTCGCCACGGGTTGAAATGCGGCGAAGTCCGCGCTGTCGATGGGTTTTGCATCGGGCAACGCAACATGCAGCGGGTCGCGTTGCCGGCCGTTCACCCTGAATTCATAATGCAGATGCGGCCCGGTCGCCAGTCCGGTCATGCCGACGTAACCAATCACTTCGCCCTGCACGACATGCTGGCCCTTGTGCAGGCCCTTAGCAAAGCGCGACAGGTGCCCGTAGACCGTGGTGTAGCGACCCTGATGGTTAACCATGATGACGTTGCCGTAGCCGCCTTCCCTTCCGACCACGGCAACGATCCCGTCAGCGGTTACTTTGACTCTGGTGCCCATGGGCGCGGCGAAATCGGTGCCCTTGTGTGAGCGCCATTTTTTGAGTATCGGGTGAAACCGTGAAAGGGAAAAGCTTGAACTCACCCGCGAGTACGCGATGGGTGAGCGGAGAAAGGCCTTATGCACGCTCTTGCCATCCGGGGTGAAATAATCGCCGTGCTGAGCATCTTTCTGGAAATACAAGGCGCGGTAGGCATGCCCCCGATTGACGAATTCGGCAGCCTGTATGCGGCCCATGTGCAGCAATGCGCCGTTGCTGTATGTCATTTCATATACCACGGTGAACCTGTCGCCTTTGCGCAAATCATGATGGAAATCGATATCGCCGCTGAAAAGATCGCTCAATTGGTTGGCCGCCGCATCAGGCAGGCCGATCGCATCGGTGGCGGCATACAAGTTGGTTTTGATTTCGCCGGTGCGCACAAACAGGCGAGTCTCCAGTTGAGCGGGCAATGTTTTGGTCTGGAATTCGCCGCCATTTTTGCTTATCAAAACCTGTGTGCTGTCGCTGTCGAGATAGTGCAATGAGATCAGCCCGCCGTCGGCGGTAGTTTCGGCCTGCACTTCTGTGCCGACCGGCAGCTTGCGAAAAGATTCGGCCTCGGCGGATTTGCGCAGATAATCGCCGGCTTCCGGATCTTCAATGCTCAGGCGGCGTAACAGCTCATCCACGGTATCACCGCGTTGCACGCGTTCGTTGCGCCAGTAGTCGGCAGCAGTTTTGTCAGCGGCAACTTTGGGTAATGCAATGTTTTCGATGTCGACTTTGTTAGAGGCCAAATCAAAATCGTTTTGCGGAACCAGGCCGAAAGCGGTCACCACCCCGAGTAACGGCAGTGCCGACAGGGCGACGAACCAGCGCAGCTTTTTTTTGCTTTCTGTCATTTTGCGTCCTTGGCTGAACGGGTTTTGGGTTAACATTCAAGCCTTCTTGAATTGCATTTCTTTGTTCCGGCAACATGTTGTGTTGATGAACCGTGCGCACTTTAACAGAAAGGGGCACCACCTCAAAACCGGGCTGATGGGTGGCAAAGCCAGGCAGATGAATGGCTGGAGAATGGAAATGCACGATTTACGGGCATTCCTGCATTCGATTTGATGATGGATTATGACTGAAACGACAAAGCCAGAAATGAAGCAAAAGGAAATGACGCACGCGCTGGTGCAAATCAAGCGCGGCGCGCATGAGTTGCTGCTTGAAGACGAGTTGAAGCAGAAGCTCGCACAGGGACGCCCGCTAAGAGTCAAGGCGGGCTTCGATCCGACCGCCCCGGATCTCCATCTTGGCCATACCGTGTTGCTCAACAAGATGCGCCAGTTGCAGGACCTCGGTCATCATGCGCTGTTTTTGATCGGCGATTTTACCGGCATGATCGGCGACCCGAGCGGAAAGAACACCACCCGCCCGCCCTTGTCGCGTCAGCAAGTGATAGAAAATGCCCAGTCCTATCGCGATCAGGTGTTCAAGGTGCTCGACCCGGAAAAAACCGAAATCGTGTTCAACTCTGCCTGGATGGACAAATTCAGCGCGGTTGATTTGATCAAGTTGGCGGCCACGCACACCGTCGCGCAAATGCTGGAGCGTGATGATTTTTCCAAGCGCTACAAGGGCAGTCAGCCTATCGCGATCCACGAATTCATCTATCCGCTGGTGCAGGGCTATGACTCGGTGGCACTCAAGGCGGATATCGAACTGGGCGGCACGGACCAGAAGTTCAATCTGCTGATGGGACGCGAGTTGCAGAAGCATTACGGCCAGGCTTCACAGTGTGTGCTCACCATGCCGTTGCTGGAAGGCCTGGACGGCGTGAACAAGATGTCCAAGTCGATGGGCAATTATATCGGCATCACCGATGTGCCCCAGGAAATGTTTGGCAAGCTGATGTCGATTTCCGATACCTTGATGTGGCGCTATCTGGAGTTGCTGTCGTTCCGCAA
>CAZCKZ010000172.1:0-4684 GCA_964499395.1 uncultured Gallionella sp.
CATTTCACCAGCACGATCTTGAATCCGCACATCGCGGCGCTGGCCGGATTGGTGCCGTGCGCAGAGGTCGGGATCAATGCGATGTTGCGGTGGGTATCGCCGCGCGACTGATGGTAGGCCTGGATCACCAGCAGGCCGGCGTACTCGCCCTGCGCGCCGCTGTTTGGCTGGAAGCTCATCTTGGCGAAACCGGTGATCTCGCTTAGCGACTTGTCCAGGCTGGCGATGACTTCATGGAATCCTGCCGCCTGTTCAGTCGGAACGAAAGGATGGATGTTGGCGAATTCCGGCCAGGTGATCGGGATCAATTCCGAGGCGGCATTCAGCTTCATCGTGCATGAGCCCAGCGAGATCATCGAATGCGTCAGCGACAGGTCTTTGTTTTCCAGCCGCTTGATGTAACGCATCATCTCGGACTCGGAATGATAGGTGTTGAAAACCGGATGCTGCAGGATGGCCGAGCTGCGCATTTTGATCGACGGCTGTTGCGCAAACACCTGTGCCTCGGACACTTGCGTGGCAGGCTTGCCGATGGCCTGCGCGAACACCGCGATGATCGCGTTCAGGTCGTCGGCATCGGTGGTCTGGTCGACGGAGATCGTGATCGCGTCATCCGCATAGCGGAAATTGATCTCAGCGGCTTCGGCCAGTTTTCTGATTTTGGCACTGTCTGCGCCGCTGATCTTCAGCGTGTCGAAGAATATTCCCTCGTCGACCCTGTAACCCAGTTTCTTCAGTTCCGTGGCCAGCGCGACAGCGGAAAGGTGCACCTGCAGCGCGATGCCCTTCAGGCCTTCCGGGCCGTGATACACCGCGTACATGCTCGCCATGATGGCCAGCAGCGCCTGTGCGGTGCAAATGTTCGAGGTGGCCTTGTCGCGGCGGATATGTTGCTCGCGCGTCTGCAATGCCATGCGCAGCGCCGGTTCGCCGGACGCATCGACAGAAACGCCGATGATGCGCCCAGGCATGGAACGTTTGTAGCTTTCGCGGCAGGCAAAGTATGCCGCGTGCGGCCCGCCGTAACCCATGGGCACACCGAAGCGCTGCGTGCTGCCGATCACCACATCGGCGCCCCACTCGCCCGGCGGCGTCAGCAACACCAGGCTCAATATGTCCGCGGCAACTGCGATGGCGGATCCGTTCGCCTTGGCCTTGCCCACAAATTCCGAGTAATCGTGCAGCTTGCCATCTGCGCCCGGGTACTGCAGCAATGCGCCGAAAACGCTGCTGTCCAATCCGGCTGTTTTGAAGTCGCCGATGACCAGTTCGATCCCCATCGGTGCCGAGCGAGTTTTCAGCAGATCGATGGTTTGCGGAAAGCAGTCGCCGGAAACAAAGAACTTGTTCGAACCGCTGTCGATTGCTTCTCGTGAACGGTGGTGGAACAGCATCGCCATCGCTTCCGCGGCTGCGGTGGCCTCGTCCAGCAGCGATGCATTGGCGATTTCCATTCCGGTCAGATCCATGATCATGGTCTGGAAATTCAGCAACGCTTCCAGACGCCCTTGCGATATTTCTGCCTGATAAGGCGTGTAGGCGGTGTACCAGCCCGGATTTTCCAGGATGTTGCGCTGCACCACTGCCGGAACGATGGTGTTGTAATAGCCCAGGCCGATATAGGTCCTGAATACCTTGTTCTTTGCCGCAACACCGCGCAGGTGCTTGTGGTATTGGTATTCGGACATGCCGCCGGGCAAATCCAGCGGTTTCTTCAGGCGGATCGCGGCCGGAACCGTTTGCGCAATCAGTTCATCGACAGAGTTTGCGCCGATTATTTTCAGCATGGCTGTTACATCGTTTGCACGCGGGCCGTTATGGCGGCCGACAAATTTATCAGTGGTGATCATCGAAAAGATAGAAGAAGTAAGGTTAATGAGCAGGGAGCGGAGGATGCAGGAGATTCTTTAAACGCCCCGAAATCAGCTATCCCCGTTCCGGATTTTAATGCGCTTCGCTGTCGACTACCGCCTGGTAGGCATTGGCATCCATCAGTGCGGATACATCGGCAGGATTGTCCGGCTTCATCGCGAATATCCAGGTGTTATACGGATCGGAATTGATGGCTTCCGGTGTGCTGTCCAGTCCGCTGTTTACTGCTGTAACCTCCCCGCTCACCGGCGCATAGATGTCAGCTGCGGCCTTTACCGATTCCACCACCGCGCATTCTTCCTTTGCCTTGAGCTTGCGCCCAACCGCCGGGGTTTCAACGAATACCATATCCCCCAGCAATTCCTGGGCATGCTGCGTGATGCCGACGCTGATGGTTCCATCGGCATCGGTTTTGACCCACTCGTGGGATGCGGTGTATTTAAGATTTGCCGGATTGCTCATTTGAATCTCCTTTCAGTCGATAGTTATTAGTCGTTAGTAGCTAGCCATTAGTTGTGGGTTTGTCGCTGCGCGTTATATTGTTTTAACTAACGTCTAAAGACTACAAACTGCCTTTCCATTGCGCGCGAATGGATATTTCACCACCTTTGCAGCGAGCATTTTATCGCGAATCGCAACTTGCACAGTATCGCCGGCCTGCACATCTTTTGGCACCCTGGCCAGCGCGATGGATTTTTCCAGCGTTGGCGAGAAACTCCCGCTGGTGATTTCGCCCACACCGTGAGCGCAGTGTACTTGCTGGTGGCTGCGCAGCACGCCCCGATCCAGCAAAACCAATCCGACCAGCTTGCGTGTCGGCGGATTGGCCAGCAGGGCCGCCTTGCCGATGAAATCGCGCTCGCTCTTCATATCCACTGTCCAGGCCAGGCCGGATTCCAGCGGATTGACGGATTCGTCCATGTCCTGGCCATAAAGATTCATTCCCGCTTCGAGACGCAATGTGTCGCGCGCGCCGAGGCCGATCGGCTTCACGCCCTTTTCGGCGAGTGTCGCCCAGAAGAAAGGCGCTGCCTTGGCCGGAATCATGATCTCAAACCCGTCCTCGCCGGTGTAGCCGGTACGCGCGATGAACATGGTGCCCATTTCTACGGCGCTGAACGGAACCAGGTTTTCGGTCAGTTCACGGCTGCCGGGCAGGGCTTCCCAGACCTTCGCGCGCGCGTTCGGGCCCTGCACGGCGATCATCGCCAGTTCGGGGCGGTCGGTGATGGCCAGCTCGGGCGCGTGCAGCACGGCCTGCTGTTTCATCCAGGCTATGTCCTTGTCCGCAGTGCCCGCGTTCACCACGATGCGGAACCAGTCCTCGTTCATGAAATACACGATCAGATCGTCGATCACACCGCCGTTGTCGAGCAGCATGCAGGAATACAGCGCCTTGCCGGGCAATGTGAGCTTGTCCACGTTGTTTGCCAGAAGATAGCGCAGGAAGTCGCGCACCCCCGTTCCTTTCAGGTCCACCACGCGCATGTGCGATACGTCGAACATTCCGCAATCGTTGCGCACCTGATGATGTTCGTCGATCTGCGAGCCGTAGTTCACCGGCATGTCCCAGCCGCCAAAATCGACCATCTTTGCGCCCATCGCGCGGTGTGCGGCATTTAACGGTGTTTGCTTTATTGACATATTGGTTTTCCAAAACAAAGTTTCAGTGGAGACTTACCTTCAGGCTAGTCGTAACTAAAATAAAAAAGGCGCAGCACGAAATCGTGCTGCGCCCCATCTGTCCTCGATACCTGAGAGATTGCAACTCGCGTTGTGTGCCCCTTCGGTGGTTGGATAATCCAACGCTCTCCAGATTTGTCTGCGCCAATAGTTCTTGAGCCTGAGCGGTTGCGGGTGTTGCGCCTTCGGCGGCGTCCCAGCCTTTGAAAAGACGATTACCGGGTCTTTGCAAAGAGGCAGGGGACGCGCTCTCCCATTGGTCTGATCGACTGGCGGAATATACCGGAAAGTACATATGCTGACAAACGCCAAATTGTTGGCGAAGCAAACGTTTTACCGGGAATCACTCCAGGGCCCCGACACAGTCAGGTTGACGGCCAATCACGCCATTCGAAGTACGGTCAGTTGATTATTTGTCTGAATAAAGGAGCACCAGACGATAGCCGGAAGGTTTGATGTCGGTGGTGTTGAGGTGCAGCTTGATGCTGAGCTCGTGGTTGGGCAGCAGTCCGATTGCCTCACTTTCTGTCTGCGGCAAATAGTCTGCAGGGTGGAATATACGGCGCGCCAGCGGTTGGTCCTGAATATTGTTAAGCGTAAGTTCCAGATTGGGAAAGGCCTGGGCGTAAGGGGCGAGGTTGCGCAACAGGGCATTCAGCGTGATCCGATTTTGACTGGCCGGATCGGCCTCGATCGCGGAGGATTCAATATTCATCAGGCTGGCATGTTGCGGTAATGGAACGCTGCACTCCAATATTTGGCAATAATCAACGAGCGCCGGTTTCAGGGGCGGGAACTGTGCTGCGAGATCGACGCGAAAAAAATAGCCAATCTGCGCGAGCAATATCAGCAGCATCAGAAGTACAGCAACCGTCCATGGCCAGGAGCGGGGTTTGGGTTGTAACTCGGCCTCGTCTCCGTCCTGCACAACGGCAACCTGCTCGGCCAGCGTCATGGGTTGCAGAACGGCCAATTTGGAATCGGGCAGCGCAACGGGCGTTTCCAGTACCGGCAGGTCAAGCGGGAGGTCGAGTTGATCGGGTGCGAAGTTGGGGAGGATATCGAAAGCCTGCAGACAATGTCCGCAGCGCACCATGCCGTGGTGGGCTTCCAGCTGCACTTTGGTGAT
>CAZCKZ010000173.1:0-4681 GCA_964499395.1 uncultured Gallionella sp.
TGGGAAAAAGTGGGGTAAAGGGATGTTTCAGGGAGCGGCGCAACTCAATCTGGACAGCAAGGGCAGGCTCGCGATACCGGCGCGGCATCGCGACATGCTGCTCAGCGAATACGCGGGCAATCTGGTGCTGACCGCCGATGCCGACGGCTGTCTGCTGGTCTATCCGCAACCGGAGTGGCAACCGATACGCGAGAAGCTGCTCAAGCTCTCCGCGCTCAATCCGAAAATCCGTGCCTTGCAACGCCGCCTGATCGGTTATGCCGAGGATGTGGTGATGGATGGCGCCGGGCGCGTGTTGATCTCTCCTGCCTTGCGCAACTATGCCGCGCTGGACAAGCGCGTGATGTTGGTCGGCCAGGGCAACAAATTCGAATTGTGGGACGAAGCGAAATGGCAGGTGCAGCAGGAAGCCGGCTTGTCGTTCATGGATGGTGATCTGCCGCCGGAGCTGGAAGGTTTTTCCTTGTAAAAACCAATGCAGAACGTAGCGAGCAAAGCTGAGGCAAGGCAAAAAATAGAGAAGAACCGGAATGTGCGATTTGCACATGAGGGCTTCGAGCTATTTTTTAACGCAGCATCAGCAAGCGCAGTAGTTATGCAGAGGTTTTTGTGAGTGTGGGCCTGGCCCACACTACGGTTCTGTTGCATGAGGCAGTTGAAGCGCTTGCGATCAAGCCGGATGGCATCTATGTCGACGGTACATTCGGGCGCGGCGGACATAGCGCAATGATATTGGAGCAGTTGGGCAGCAAAGGCAAATTGATCGCGCTGGACAAGGATCCTGCAGCCGTGGCGGTTGGCATGGAATGGCGCGATACCAGATTCCGGATCGTGCATCGAAGCTTCGTTCATTTGGCGGAGGTGTTGCGCGAGCAGGATGTGGGGGAGGTGGACGGCATTCTGCTTGACCTGGGCGTGTCTTCTCCGCAGCTGGATGAGGCGGCGCGCGGTTTCAGTTTTCGTTTTGATGCGCCGCTGGATATGCGTATGGATACCAGCAGCGGGATCACAGCGGCACAGTGGTTGGCAACGGCGGGTGAAGGCTTGTTAACGGAGGTGATACGTGATTACGGCGAAGAACGGTTTGCTAAGCAGATTGCAAGGGCGATTGTTGCAGCGCGCGCAATCGAACCCATCCACACCACGCGGCAACTCGTCGAGCTGGTTGGTAAAACGGTGCGCACCCGTGAAGCAGGGCAAAACCCGGCGACACGTACCTTTCAGGCTATACGGATTTATATCAACCGTGAGCTCGAAGAGCTTGCGCGGGTCTTGCCGGAGTGTATGACGCTTTTAAAAAATGGGGGGCGCATGGTGGTGATCAGCTTTCATTCGCTGGAAGACCGCATCGTGAAGCACTTCATGCGTGAAATGGCGGAGGGCGACAAATTGCCGCGCAATGTGCCTATCCGCGCCAGCGAAGTACCGCCGGGAAAACTGAAACTGATCGGCAAGGCGGTGCGTGCCGGCGCGGCGGAATTGCAAGCCAATCCCCGTGCGCGCAGCGCGGTGATGCGTGTTGCGGAGCGCACGGTGTCGTATAGCGGCGCAACAGGGGGTGAGCACTCATGAAGGCTGCTATCGGCGTCATTCGCAGGCAAGTCATGGGTAAAGTCGACAGGCTCGGCCCGGGCTACCAGGGCCTGCTGCTTTTGGTGGTGGTGTTGTGCGCGTTGAGCGTGGTTACCTCCCAGTACCAGGCACGCAAGCTGTTTGTCGAGTTGCAAAAGGACAAAGACCAGGCGCAGCAGATGGATGTCGAGTGGGGGCAGTTGCAGCTTGAACAAAGCACATGGGCTACGCCGGCACGCGTGGAAGAAATTGCCGTGAAAAAGTTGCAAATGCAGTTGCCGAAAAACGGGCAGGTTCAATTCATACGGGTAAAACCTGACAACGGGATAACACCACAACAATGAATTACGCGGCCAGCGCACAATCGGATATCACGGCGAAATTGCCAGGATGGCGAGCCACGGTGCTGTTTGCGCTGTTGCTGGCGGGGCTTGCGGGATTATTCGGCCGCGGCGTGTATTTGCAAGGGATACACGATGACTTTTTGCAGGAAAAAGGCAAAGCGCGCTACAGCCGCGTGATCGAGGTAAGCGCGCACCGTGGCAATATCTCCGACCGCAACGGAGAACCGCTCGCTGTCAGTACCCCGGTCGAATCGGTGTGGGCAAGTCCGCCGGACGTCGAAGCAGACAGCCGGCAAGAAAGAAAACTGGCGCAGATTCTCGGCATGAAATTGGGGGAAGTGAAGAGCCGGCTGTCAGATACTTCGCGCGACTTTGTTTATCTCAAAAGACTGCTGCCGCCTGACCAGGTGGAAAAAGTGGTGAACCTGCACCTTCCCGGAATTTCGTTGCAGCGCGAATATCGCCGATATTATCCGGCCGGTGAGGAGGCTGCCCAGACACTGGGTTTCACCGGACAGGACGACATCGGGCAAGAGGGGATGGAACTGGCCTTGCAGGAACAACTTGCCGGCAAGCCCGGTAGTCAGCGCGTGATCAAGGATAACCACGGATATATCGTCGAAGATGCCGGCAGTCTCCACCCCCCCAAGCCGGGCAGCGATATCACGCTCAGCCTGGACGGCAATTTGCAGCATATCGCCTATCGCGAACTGGAGAATGCGGTCAGGAAACACCGGGCCAAGTCCGGTGCGGTAGTGATTCTCGATTCGCGCAGCGGCGAAGTGCTGGCGCTCGCAAATTACCCCAGCTACAACCCGAACAATCGCAGCAACACCAGCAGCAAAGCAATGCGCAACCGGGCCATTACGGATGAGTTCGAACCCGGTTCAACCATGAAGCCGTTTACGATTGCCACGGCGATCGAAACCGGCAAAGTGACTCCCAACACCATTTTCAATACCGAACATGGCGTGTTCAAGCTGGGCAACAGAAAGATTCATGACGCCGAACCGGAGTCGATGCTGACGGTCGCGCAGATCATCCAGAAATCCAGCAACATCGGCGCTGCCAAGATCGCGCTGTCGATGAAACCCGAAACGATGTGGGAAGGCCTGTCGGACAGCGGATTCGGCGAGCAGACCGGCAGTAACTTCCCGGGCGAGGTGCTGGGAAAGTTGCGCGACCCTAAAACATGGCGGCCCATCGAACAGGCTACGATGGCTTATGGACACGGCATCTCGGTAAATCTGCTGCAACTCGCGCGGGCTTATACCATTTTCGCCGACGACGGCGAATTGAAGCCGATTTCCCTGCTCAAGCTGGATGCGCCGCCGGTAGGCAGGAAAGTGTTTTCCGCTCGCACCGCGCACGAGGTTCGCGACATGCTTGAAATGGTGGTGAAGCCGGGCGGCACCGCGCCGCTGGCGCAGGTGGCCGGATACCAGGTGGCGGGCAAGACGGGCACCGCGCACAAGCTGGAGAATGGCCGTTACGTCAACCACTATATCGCATCTTTCATCGGGTTCGCGCCCGCATCGAATCCGCGCCTGGTGGTGGCGGTAATGATAAACGATCCGAGCGGCGACGATTATTACGGTGGAGAAGTTGCCGCACCGGTGTTCAGCAAGGTGACCGGGGCAGCGCTGCATGCCCTCAATGTGCCCAACGATGCGCCGATGGACAACGTCATCGCGCCGCCTCCGGATATCGTGAAGGAGGAAGTATGAGTACTTCTCTCCATCAGTGGGCTGTCGAGCAAATGGCGGCATTGAAAGTCCCGGTGACACGGCTGGTGACGGACAGCCGCGCCGTCCAGTGCGGCGATACGTTCGTCGCCTATCCCGGCGAAAAGTCAGATGGACGGCAGTTCATCGCAAACGCGATCATGAAAGGCGCCAATGCGGTGATCTATGAAAGGCATCTATCCGGGCACCCGGGGGAGACGCGGAATTTTGCCTGGAACGATGCCTGGCAAGTGCCCAATCTCGCCGTGGCCGATTTGCGGCATAAGGCCGGATGGCTGGCCGATGCGGTATATGGCGCACCCTCGGAAAATCTGTGGATGGTGGGCATCACCGGAACCAATGGCAAGACCTCGACAAGCCACTGGATCGCCCACGCGTTGAGCGAAGCGGGAAAGCGTTGCGCAGTGATCGGCACTTTGGGTAACGGATTCATCGGGGGCAACGGCTATGTCGATGCGCTTCAGGAAACAGAAAACACCACGCCGGATGCGGTTCGGGTGCATGGTTTGCTGGCAGCCTATTTGCGCGATGGTGCGCAATCCGTCGCAATGGAAGTGTCATCGCATGCGCTGACACAGGGGCGGGTGAATGCCGTGCGTTTCAATGTCGCGATGCTCACCAATCTGAGCCGCGATCATCTCGATTACCACGGCGATATGCAAAGCTATGCGGCGGCCAAGCGCAAGCTGTTCGATTGGCAGCAGCTTGGCTTTGTGGTGCTGAATCTGGACGATGCGTACGGAATGGCATTGGCCGAGTCGCTGCAGGACAGCGATGCGGAAGTGATCGCTTACGGCCTGAGCGATGAAGCGCTGCAACTCGCCGAGCGGCTCGGCCTGCGCATGGTCTACGGCAGTTTGCTGGAAATGTCAGGGCAGGGGCTAAGGCTGGCTGTTCACTCCAGTTGGGGTGCGGCGCAGTTGGACAGCGCGCTGGTCGGTCGATTTAACGCGGCAAATCTGTTGGGCTCGCTCGCGGTATTGCTGGTGAGCGGCGTGGCATTGAACGATGCGGCGCGAG
>CAZCKZ010000174.1:0-4663 GCA_964499395.1 uncultured Gallionella sp.
CCAGTTTCGTCAGAATGATGCCGGTCAGCGGCAGGGCATCGCCGAATGCCTTGGCGGTATTCACCGCATCCTGTCCGGTCATTGCATCCACGACGAACAGGGTTTCGATCGGCTTCAGCGCCGCATGCAGTTGCTGTATCTCTTCCATCATCGCGGCATCGATAGCCAGCCGGCCGGCGGTATCGACGATCAGCACATCGTGGTAATGCCTGCGCGCGTGATCCAGGGCAGCCAATGCGATGTCCCGGGGTTTCTGGCTGATGTCCGAGGAAAAAAAATCGATTTCCAGTTGCTTGGCCAGTGTGCGCAATTGCTCGATCGCAGCAGGCCGGTAAATGTCGCAACTGACCAGCAACACTTTTTTCTTCTGTTGATCGCGCAGCAACTTGGCCAGCTTGCCGCTGCTGGTGGTTTTGCCCGCGCCCTGCAAACCGGCCATCAGGATTACGGCGGGTGGTGTGGTGGCGAGATTGAGCGCGTCGTTGTGCTCGCCCATCAGTTTGGTGAGTTCGCGATGCACCACGCCGATCAGGGCTTGTCCGGGATTCAGGTTGCCGATGACTTCTTCACCGAGCGCGGCCTGTTTGACCTGGGCGATGAATTCCTTGACGACCGGCAGCGCAACGTCGGCTTCGAGCAAGGCCATGCGCACTTCGCGCAATGCATCCTGAATGTTGCTCTCGGTCAGGCGAGCCTGGCCGCGCAAGTTCTTGATGACGCCGGAAAGGCGTTGCGTAAGATTTTCCAGCATGATAGGTTTGTACGAGTTAGTGTAGAATTAACTCAAGTCTAAAACATCCTGACAAAAAATGTCCAACCTTATCCTTTCGCTGATAACCAGCGCTTCCTACTGTGTGCTGGCCGCCTATTTTTGGCGTGCGCACGCTCGCGGCGAGGGGGATTTGCTGGTTCGCGGTTCGGTTGGCCATCTGGTCCTGTTCCCGCTGGCAATACATACTTATTTGCTGGCTCAGGGAATTTTCTCCGGCGGGGCTTTCGATCTCGGTGTGCTGAATGCGCTGTCCGCAATCCTGTGGCTGACCCTGCTGGTGTACTGGGTGGCGCGCTTCTTTTATCCGATAGGCGGGCTGCAGGCGCTGGTATTGCCCATGGCAGCGGTTGTCGTGGTGCTGCCGGAACTGTTCCATACCGATCATATTCTGACCAACACCGGTTTGTTTGCCTTCAAGGCACATGTCACTGCGGCCTTGCTGGCTTATAGTCTGTTCACCATTGCCATGTTGCATGCGGTGCTGATCTCGCAGGTGGAAAAGCGGCTGCACAACGCCACATTGCCGCGCGTGCTGCGCAGCCTGCCGCCGCTGATGACCATGGAAACCCTGCTGTTTCGGATGATAGGCATCGGTTTCGTGTTACTGACGGTAACGCTGGCATCCGGCATGGTGTTCTCCGAGGAAGTATTCGGCGAACCGTGGCAGTTCAATCACAAGGTTCTGTTCGGTTTTGTGTCCTGGGTGGTGTTCGCAGTGCTGCTATGGGGACACCGTTTTTACGGCTGGCGCGGACGTGTCGCGGTGCACTGGACTGTGGGCGGCTTTGTGCTGCTGCTGCTGGCTTATCTGGGCAGCAGGTTCGTGCTGGAAGTATTGCTGCACCGTTAGTCCGGCCCCAGAATTCCTACGGGTTGCCAGAAGTACCCAAAATGTCGTAGAATCCGCGCCCCTTTTGTCCGGGCTAAAACATTTGGCGCTGGGCTAATAAACTTTAGGTAGATTCATATGGTAATCATTCGTCTTTCCCGTGGCGGTTCGAAGAATCGTCCGTTTTACAATGTGGTGGTAGCGGATTCGCGCAATCGTCGCGATGGCCGGTTCATCGAGCGTGTCGGCTTCTACAATCCGCTGGTAGCGGACGGTCAGGAAGCGCTGCGTTTGCAACTGGAACGTGTAAGTCATTGGCAAAGCAAGGGCGCGCAATTGAGCGACACCGTTGCCAGGCTGGTCAAGCGCGCCGGTGCCACAGCCGCAGCCTGACGACACCGGCTCCATGGTGATCATGGGGCGTATCGCAGCAGCACACGGCATTCGCGGTTGGGTCAAGATCCAGCCTTATACCGAGTACCTCGACAGTCTTCTGGATTATCGGACTTGGTGGATAGGCCATGAGCACGGCCCGTGGCGCGAGGTGGAGGTCAAGCAATGCGAGGCCCATAGCAAGACATTGGCCGCACAATTGCCGGACTGTTCGGACCGCACCGCCGCCGAAAAGCTGAAGGGTTTGCTGATCGCCGTGCCGCGCAGCAGTTTGCCGCAGCAGACGGGTGATGAATACTACTGTTCCGATCTGATCGGACTGGCGGTGGAGAATGAAGCAGGAGTCAAGCTGGGAACAGTGGCAAACCTGCTGGAAACCGGCGCGAACCAGGTGTTGAGCGTGACAGGTGACAGCGGAGAAATCCTGATCCCGTTTGTGGCTACGGCCATCAAGCAGGTGGATTTGAAGAACAGGATTATCCGGGTGGATTGGGCGGCGGACTACTGAAATATGGTCTTTGACATCATCACGCTGTTTCCGCAGATGTTCGATGCACTGATGCAATACGGCATCACGCGGCGCGCGGCAGAGCAAGGCAGTTTTGTTTTAAAAACGTGGAATCCACGCGATTTCACCACGGACAATTATCGCACCATCGACGATCGCCCCTACGGCGGCGGCCCGGGAATGGTGATGCTGGCAGAGCCGCTGGCAGCCGCGATCAACGCGGCCAGGCAGCGACAAGCAGCCTCTGGCGTAAAAAAATGCCGCGTGGTGTATCTGTCGCCGCAAGGCAGGTTGCTGACCCACCCGGTGGTCAAGGAGTTGGTGGCGCAGGCAGACGAGGGTTTGATCCTGCTGGCGGGGCGTTACGAAGGCGTGGACGAGCGCCTGATCCGCCAGTATGTGGATGAAGAAATTTCCATCGGCGACTATGTGTTGTCCGGCGGCGAGTTGGCGGCGATGGTGTTGATTGACAGTCTGGTGCGGCAACTGCCCGGTGTGCTGGGCGATGCAGAATCCGCAGAACAGGATTCTTTCGTGCAGGGTTTGCTGGATTGTCCGCACTACACCCGCCCGGAAGTGTTTAATGGTGAAGCCGTGCCCCCGGTGTTGTTGTCTGGCAACCATGCGGACATACAGCGCTGGCGGCTTCAGCAGTCGTTGGGCAGGACGTGGTTGCGCAGGCCGGATCTATTGGCCAGGCGTGATTTGACAAAAGAGGAGTCTGGGCTTCTGGCAGCGTTCCAGAAGGAACAAGACCCGATAACCAAGAAGGAGCAGTAAAGTGAACTTGATCGAAACATTGGAACAGGAAGAAATCGCCCGTCTGGGCACGAAGATACCCGAATTTGCGCCCGGCGATACCGTTGTCGTCAGCGTGAACGTGGTCGAAGGCGAGCGCAAGCGCGTTCAGGCTTTCGAGGGTGTCGTAATCGCCAAGCGCAATCGCGGTCTGAATTCCGGCTTTATCGTGCGCAAGATCTCGGCGGGCGAAGGCGTGGAGCGTACTTTCCAGACTTATTCGCCTTCCATCGCCAGCATCGAAGTGAAGCGCCGTGGCGATGTGCGTCGCGCCAAGCTTTACTACCTGCGCGACCGTTCCGGCAAGTCGGCGCGTATCAAGGAAAAGCTGCCAGCACGCAAAACTGCGGCAAAGTAATTTCTGCGCATGCTGTTCAGAAAAGCGGGAGGCAATGCCTCCCGCTTTTTATTTGTGCGCTATCATTGCAGCATGGATTACCAGGCAAAACTAGCTGCTCCGTTCGGTGTGCTCGGCATACGTTGCGATGACCGTGCGCTGCTGGGCATCGATATTTTGCCTGCGGCTGAAAAGCCGCAGCGCGCGGCCAGTGACTTTGCCAAAACCGTTTGTGAACAATTATTGCGTTACTTCGATAATCCGGAATTTCGATTTTCTGTGCCGCTCAAGCCGGACGGAACCTCGCACCAGCAAAAAGTCTGGCAAGCCATGCGCGATATTCCGCGCGGAGAAACGCGCAGCTATGGCGAGTTGGCCGCCGCGCTGAAATCCGGCGCACAGGCTGTCGGCCAGGCCTGCGGAGCAAACCCGATACCCATCATCATTCCCTGCCATCGCGTGGTGGGTAAATCAGGCCTGGGCGGTTTCATGCGCCATGCGAGCGGCGCGTCGTTGGACATCAAACGCTGGCTGCTGGCGCATGAACAACGCTGAACTGCTCGACGAGTTCTGCGACAACCTGTGGCTGGAAGACGGCCTGTCGCGCAACACATTGGACAGCTACCGCCGCGACCTGATCAAGTTCTCAACCTGGTTGGAGAAACAACGCAATGCAACCGTATTGCAAGCCACACACAGCGATATACAGGGGTATCTCGCCCAATTGGTGGTGGTGCAAAAGGCAAAATCCAGCAGTACCGGGCGCAACATTTCCAGCCTCAAGCGGTTGTTCCGCTACTTGGTCAGACAAGGAAAAATCTCCGCCGATCCAACGCTGCAGATCGATACGCCCAAACTGCCGCGCAATCTGCCCAAGAGTCTGACCGAACAGGATGTCGAACAATTGCTGGCTGTACCGGATGTGCAAACACCGCTTGGATTACGTGACCGCACCATGTTCGAGGTGCTGTATGCCACCGGTTTGCGTGTATCAGAACTGGTGACCCTGCGCATCACGCAGGTGAG
>CAZCKZ010000175.1:0-1380 GCA_964499395.1 uncultured Gallionella sp.
CCATAATGCAGCCCACATGGCCCCTTTCATGCCCGAGGGAATGCAGAACATCGGCACTGAAATGCATCACGCCGCCAGCCGCTTCGCGATGACCGCCAGCGAAGGCGATTTGTCCCGGTCTTTGGCTGCGCTGTCCAAAGTTACCGCACAATGCGTGGCCTGCCACATGACTTACCGGGTTAACTGATCGGCCCGCTTTGCAATTTTCCGGCACGGTAATTTCGGGCTGACCCCTTGATTTTTGACCGGAGACGCGGCACAGTAAAACTGCAAGTCCGTAATCCCTTCGCCGCTGCAAATTCACGGCGACAATCAAACCTAATTTGAACGGGGGTCTACAAATGAATACCAGAACGATTGCAATAACCGCAGTGTGCCTGTTTTCAATTTCTGCCGGCAATCCGGCGCTCGCCGCCAGTACCGGTCAGCCCCTGACGGTCAATATCAAACGCCTGTCGCTGGATACCGCACTGCGCATCGGCAAGGCGGCGATCGACAAATGCCGCAAGGAAGGCGTCTCGATCACCGTCACCGTCATCGACCGCGGCGGACATCCGCAAGTCGTATTGCGCGATACGCTGGCAATGGATGTGTCGATCCCGATCAGCCTGAAAAAGGCCTACACCGCGATGGAATTCAATTCCCCGACCTCAGGAATGGATGATCGCTTCAAGGGTGCCTACAATGTGCCGAAGATTGACGATTTGCTGATATCGGCCGGTGGTATCCCGATCAACATCGCCGGCAACATCATGGGCGGTATCGGCGTCAGCGGAGCGCCTTCCGGGTTGACCGATGAAGCCTGCGCAAAAGCCGGACTGGCTGCTGTGCAGGACGATCTGGAGATGGAATAGCCTGGTTGCGAGCCGGCAGCGCGGTTCATTGATAGGATTCAAATGATGCCGCGAGTCCGACAGACCATGCATGGCGGTAATACTGGGTCACGTTGACGTTGTATCCGGTTTGCGCCCACAGGATGATGGGCAAGCCCATCAGGTTGCTGAGCGGGGTAAAACCCAGCTCGGCGCGGAACGTATTCCAGTGCGCGATATTGCGGTAGCCGGTGGTGTAGAACAGGCTGGCTCCCTTGAACCAGCTCCAGTCGACATCGCGCGTCACCTTCAAGCGTATGCCGTCGACCTGGCTGATGCGGGTGATCGAACGCGGCGCCTCCCACGGGAAATATTCCTCGCTGCCCTTCTGCAGCAAGCCATAGGCCAGGAAATATCTCAGGTCGATATCCATCGCGTTCCTGCCTTCCGCTTCAAAATGCAGGTGCCGCCGGTAAGACAGGTAGTCCCAGCCGCGGCTGATGTAATCCTGTGCGACCGCGGGGCCGCCCACACTCGCCGCGGTGGAATTGAACACCGCGATGGAATC
>CAZCKZ010000175.1:1390-4651 GCA_964499395.1 uncultured Gallionella sp.
CGACGTACTGCCCATTCGATTCGTGCGCGTAGCCCACGTCGTAATAATCCTGCTTGCTGTCTGCGGTACCCAGTTTCTCGCCGGTGGATTTCGACGTATAGACACGGAAGTAAAATTTGGGATTGAACTGCTTGGTCACGACAGGGGATGAATGGCGCGAAGTGCCGCTGTACTGCCCCATCCGTGCGGTGAAGGAAAAGAACGGCAGCATGTCGAACTTGTGCCCTTCCTGCAGCGCCTCGTAGAACAGCGGGTAGCGCAACGACACGATGAAATCCATGAAACAGGCATGCTCATAGCTGTCGCGCGTGCATCCCAGCCGATTGGGTTCGTCGGACGAAAGCAATGCCAGCGGATTGGCTTCTTGCAGCATCGGTTTGCCGCTTTGTACGACTTCCTCGCCATGTCCGGCCGGGGAAAACCAGAGCGCAGCCAACAGGACCGCGAAACTCATGCCACGCATCATTTTTCCTATGTCAATTTTCGATCAACTGAAACCGTCGTACCCGGCATCAATGTATATCCAGACCGGGCAGGCGCATTCTATCTGCTTTGCAGGTACTTTTTGATGCTAGTATTTAATCTCATTTCGGCAGGCCCCAACGAGCCTGACATCTTTGATCACCGCGAAGGATCGAATCCATGCGTATCGGCTTTATCGGCATCGGCAACATGGGCAGCGAAATGGCCCGCCACCTTCTCGCTGCCGGCCACACGCTCACCGGCTATGCGCGCGGCGCACGTTCGCGCGAGCGCGCCATCAGCCTTGGCCTGGGTCTTGTCGGCACACCGTCAGAAGTGGCAGCAGCCAGCGAGGTGGTGTTTACCATCGTGACCGCCGGCAAGGATGTCGAGGCCACCGCACTCGGGACGGACGGGCTGGTGCACGGCGCACAGCCCGGGCTGATCCACGTGGACATGAGCACAATCTCGCCGGCCATCACGCGCCGGGTCGCAGAGCAGCTGCACGCACACGGCATCGACATGCTCGATGCCCCGGTCTCGGGCGGGGTGGCGGCGGCAAAGACCGCATCGCTGACCTTCTTCGTCGGCGGCGAAGCGGTGATCCTGGAACGTGTACGGCCGCTGCTGGAGCTGATGGGCAAGGCGATCTTCCTGATGGGTCCATCGGGCACCGGACAGGTAACCAAGCTCGCCAACCAGATCTGCCAGTTGGCCAATTTGCAAGGCACTGCCGAAGCGCTGCTGTTTGCGCACGCCCAGGGTGCGGACGCGGGCAAGGTGCGCGAAGCGGTCATGTCCGGCTATGGCGGCAGCCGCATGCTCGATGTGCTCGGAAAGAAAATGGTGGAGCGCGACTTCGCCGCAGGCATTGTTGCCGCGCTGCACCACAAGGACATCGGCGTTGCGCTCGACATCGCGCACGAGGCCGGCCTGGCGCTGCCGGCCACCGCGCAGGTGATGCAGCAGTTAAATGCGCTGATGGGCAGCGGCTTCGGCGAGCAGGACACCAGCTCGCTGCTGCTGGTGCTCGAGCAGATGTCGGGACGTAAATGACAGGCCGCAAGAATTGCAGCCATGTGGTGTACCATGGCCTAATCGACTCTACGAAGGAGAAACCGGATGGCAACAGCAATAGTGAAAGTGGAACAAATCAGCGGCACTGCATCCAGGGGCAATGCTCGCGGACATGAACTGGTCATGGATCGCCCCGAAGCCAAGGGCGGCACCAATGAGGGCATGATGGGCGGGGAAGCGGTATTGAACGGCCTGGGCGGCTGTTTCATGAGCAATCTGCTGGCCGCCGCCAAGGCCCGGAATATCGAATTGAAAAATGCGCGGGCGGATATCGAAGGCGACATGGCCGATGCGCCGTCACGTTTTACCGCGATCCGCATGTCGGTATCCGCCCAGTGCAATCCTCCGGAAGAGCTGAACAAACTGGTCACGATTGCCGAACGCGGATGTATTGCGGCCAATACCCTGCGTGCGGCGGTCGAGCTAAGCATCAAGGTCGTCTGAGCGGTCAATCGGGAAAGATCAAACAATTAGGAAAGGGCGAGGTTCAGGCCGGTTCCGGTCAGAAAATAGCTGAGCCCGCACCGCCTAACCGGTCCCTTTTAATATCCAATACATTAGCCATGCACCAACCATGGCCCCGATCATGAAAATCCGGATTCCTCCGATGGCACGCGTTTCCGGTTTGGCGCTGTCCGGAGCCGGTTGAACCGATTCCCATTCGCTGACTATCTTCCTGGCCTCGTCGTAGTCCGCTTCGGAAACAAGCACGCGCACCAGGCCCATCGCCTGGAGTCCGCCGACCCCGCCCTGCAGGTATTCCCCTTCGATGCGCCCGTGTATGCGCTGCTGTTCGAGCAGGCCCAGTATCATGTGGGCATCCAGCCCGGTAGATGCTTCATATACGCTTCTCATGGGCGTCTGCTGCGCCGCATCAAGGCCAAGGCCAGGGCATGACGGCAGATGCGGAGAAAATCCGCAGGCTGTCGGTTCGCGGCGGCTAATGAAGGGACCATCATGCAAGTAAAATGTACAACGCCGTGCCCAGGGAGGTGAAGGATATGATGATTGCCAGGATACACAAAACCAGCACCCACTGGTGTCTCCTGTCCGCAAGAGACGCGCCCTTCTCCAGTGCCTCCACGGTATTCTGCAATTGGATTGCCAATTCCTTGATGTGCGCATCGTTCGCGGATGCGGCCGCCTGAAGTTCAGTTATCTGCTGTTGCAGCAATGCCGTCTGATTGGCGGCAACATCGGCACTTTTCTTGGTAAATACCGGCGATGCGGCGGAAACGATCGTACCGACATAGGGAAGCACGGATTTGAGCACGGGAAGAAGCCAGGAAGGCATGGTTGTATCCTAATGGTTATGAGGCCGGCCTGCCGGCCGGCACGGTTGAAATTGGAACGCATGCGGTTTCATGATCAATACCAGCCTCTTCAAAATCCCACGAATCTGCCTGCGGAATATACATGGTAATACAAATACATGCGTTTTACTTGCCCAAGCCGGTGCTGACCCCGGCTGCTCTCAACGGTTGCCTAATCACAGGGGTTTCGTCATGTAATAAATATCGATTTCCAATATTTAGGATAATATATCGAACCTTACACCCTTAAAACTGTCCATTTTCGATTGTTGAAAAGCTTATTACCGAATACACAAATGAAAATTAAATTACAGTGGATATTATTGGCCTTTGCCCTGGCGGCATTCAATGCGGCGCAGGCTGCCCCGCAGCTTATGCCGCAGGAACAGCAGGCTCAGGCAGCCCTTTT
>CAZCKZ010000176.1:0-4641 GCA_964499395.1 uncultured Gallionella sp.
TCTCCCTGGCCTGGACCGTGGTCGGCACGGTCGGCATCGTGGGCGGCTACTGGCGCAAGATGGTAAATTGCTTAATGACACCTGCTCGGTCTACCATCAAGAGAACGAACGGGTTATCGCGTCGTTTCTGGCGCAGCATCGGGATGTGCTGCGGCTACCGATTGATTTACCTGGCAATATAGAAGGGCAGTTGTTGCCCGATGATCAGCATGACGGATTCTTTTATGCGTTGTTGCAAAAAATCGCTTAGTGCCTTGCTGTTCGGCGTATTGCTGTGCGGCCTGTTTACTGCAACGGCGCAAGCCGAGGGTATTTCCATCAACAAGGCGGAAATTCATCTGGAGGATGATGGCTACCAGCTTTCCGCCAATTATTACATCAACCTGAATTTTGTCGTGAAGCAGGCGTTGTCGCGCGGCATCCCGATTTATTTTGTGGGAGAGTTTTCTCTGACGCATGCCCGCTGGGGTTGGCTGGATTCTGCGCAACAGACTCTGGTGCGCCACCTTCCGCACTTTATCGTTGGCGATAGGCCGTTGACACGCTGGTCGTGGCTGGACGAAGAAGTTTTCAAAGGCGAACAGACCGTCAAAATTTCCTACAGCGTACTGACGGGGCGTTACCGTATCTCGCGCGGTGCCTTATTTCAGAATTTTGCCAGTCTTGAAGATGTGATAAACATTCTGGCCAGACAAAACTCGACTGTTATTCCCGCAAAATTGCTGAAAAAAAATGACAGCTATATCGCGGCAGCGCGTCTGAGCCTGGATATTTCGCAACTGCCCAAACCGTTGCAGGTGAATGCGCTGACCGACAGCGACTGGACACTCGATTCCGGCTGGTATCGCTGGGCGATCGGGCCAGCCGAAATCGCCGTTAACGACGATAGCAAAGCGGAGACGACGCGGTGATTTATCTGATTTTCATCAGTGTAGCCCTGAGCGGCGCGTTGCTTTATCTGTTGTCCATCAACAGCGGCAACACTGAAGGTTTCTCGATCAATTACTATAGCCTGCTCGGACTGACCGGCTTGCTTGCGTCGGGTTTGATGGGTCTGGTCGGTTATCAGCTGTGGCGGTTGCGCAACAAGCTCAAGAACAAGGTGTTCGGCGCCAAACTGACGCTGCGATTGGTGCTGTTTTTCACGCTGATCGGGGTGCTGCCGGGTATTTTGATTTATGTGGTGTCAGTGCAATTCCTGGATAAAAGTATCGAATCGTGGTTTGACGTGCGCGTTGAGAAGGCGCTGGAAGGCGGCCTCAACCTTGGCAGAAGCGGACTCGACAATAGCTTGAAAGAGCTTGCGAAAAAAGCAGAATTTACCGCGTCATTGTTGGCGGGAAAACGTTCGAGGCAATACCAGAACGCACTGGATATGCTGGTGGATGAAGATGTGGCACAGGAAGCGAGTGTTTTTACCACTAGCGGGAAATTGATGGCGTCTTCTCCGGAAAACCGTGCGCGACCGCCGGACAAACCGGATGCCGATTTACTGCGGCGTGCGATGGACAAAGGCGAGTATGCGGTGATTGACACCCTGCCGGACAAGGGGCTGACGCTGCTTGCGCTGGTCATGGTCAAACCCAAAGCGCAGGCGGGGGTGCAATACGTGCTGCAATTCACCCAGCCGGTCCCGAAGCAGATCGAAGCGGATGCCGAGACCGTTCAAGCGGTATATCGTGACTACCAGGAGCTGACGCTCTCCCGCCTCGGGCTGAAAAGGCTGTACGGGATCACGTTGACGCTGTCCTTGCTGGTGGTGCTGCTGACGGCGGTGTCCGCGGCATTTTTTCTCAGTGAAAGATTCGGTTCGTCGCTGGAAGCGCTGGCAGATGGGACACGCGCGGTCGCACAAGGAGACTTTACCGAACAATATCCAATTCGCAGCAGCGATGAACTGGGCGCGCTGACCGGCTTGTTCAACCAGATGACGCGCCAGCTGTTCGACGCCAGGCAGGCCAGTGAACAACAGCAGCGCGTGGTGGAAAGTGCCAAGGTGCATTTGGAAAGTGTGTTGACCCACCTGTCTTCCGGCGTGCTGGCTCTGGATCATGAATTGCGCCTGCGCTCGGTGAACACCAGCGCGGCACAAATCCTCGCCGCGCCTTTGCACGAAATGCAGCATATGTCGCTAACGCAAATCGCCGAAAAATACCCGCTGCTCAGATCGTTCTGCCAGACTGTCATGGAGGCTTTCGGTGAGACCGATAGCGGCGAATGGCAACGGCAGATAGAGCGGCTTAGCAGGAATGGCAATCAGATACTGCTGATGCGCGGAACACGGTTGCCGGAAGGCGGGGAGGCGGGCTTCGTGGTGGTTTTCGATGATATCAGCCACCTGCTGCAGGCGGAGAGGCAGGCGGCATGGGGCGAAGTGGCGCGACGGCTGGCACATGAAATCAAGAATCCGCTTACCCCGATACAGCTTTCGGCGGAACGGTTGCAGCATAAATTGAGTGACAAACTTGATGAAGAAGACGGACAGCTGTTGCATCGCGCCACTCAAACCATCGTCAGCCAGGTTGCCGCCATGAAAAACATGGTGAGCGACTTTGCCAATTACGCTCGCGGCCCGGCATTAAAGCTGTCGCGCCTGGATCTGCACAAACTGATCGCGGAAGTGCTGGGACTGTATGAGACGAATGCAATTTCCATTGTATTGAAACTGGATGCATTGCACAGCGAAGTCAATGGCGATGCGACCCGCTTGCGTCAGGTCATACATAACCTGCTGCAGAATGCGCAAGACGCATTGCAGGGTGTCGTGCAACCGCGAATAACGCTGCATACCGAAACGCAGACTGGGGAAATTCATCTTTGGGTCGAGGACAATGGCGCGGGATTTCCGGCAAGTGTGCTGACGCGTGCCTTTGAGCCATACATGACGACCAAGGCCAAAGGTACCGGGTTGGGACTGGCAATTGTGAAAAAGATAGTGGAAGAGCACGGCGGGCATATCTCCATTGAAAATAACATGAGCGGCGGCGGGCGGGTGAGCATCAGCCTGCCGCTGGCCGAGGAGGAGTAATGGAAAGCAAAAAAATTCTGGTAGTGGACGATGAGATAGGCATACGTGAATTGCTCTCTGAAATCCTGTTTGACGAGGGATACCAGGTTTATCTGGCCGAAAACGCCGAACAGGCGCGCGTTCATCGAAACGAGCATGAACCGGATCTGGTGCTGCTCGATATCTGGATGCCGGAGACAGATGGTGTAACCCTGCTCAGGGAGTGGGTCGAACAGGACCTGCTGACCATGCCGGTCGTGATGATGTCTGGGCATGGCACGATAGAAACGGCGGTCGAAGCGACGCGTATCGGCGCGGTGGACTTTTTGGAAAAACCTATTGCGCTGCAAAAGCTGTTGAGCACCATAGCCAAAGCAATCAGGGATAGTGCACCAAAGTTGCAGAACCCGGCGCCCGAGGCACAGGGCCAAAAAGCCTCATTGAACATCGGCGGGCAGGCGCAGCAAATCTCACTGCCTATGGATTTGCCCTTGCGTGAAGCGCGCGACCACTTTGATGCGTTTTACCTTGACTATCATCTGCAAAAAGAGGCGGGGAACGTATCTCGGGTAGCCGATAAGGTCGGGCTTGAGCGAACTCACCTTTATCGCAAACTCAAGCAACTGGGCATTAAATTCGTCAAGAAGGGCACCATAGAGTAATTCCGGCAGGAAACCACAGGTTCAGCATCGCGGTTGCCCTAATCGGGGGGGTGCGGCATAATTGCGAGCCGAAATCAGCACAGGGCCCTCGACAATATTTTCAGGGGCGCCCTTCACATAACCAATCCCGCAGGGATGTTCTAAGAGGTAACAGGAAATGGCTGCAACACGAAGCGTCACCCCACCTAAATTCAATGACACTACCGGCGCGATCCGCGCCTTGGCAATGGATGCTGTGCAAAAGGCCAATTCCGGACATCCTGGCGCGCCGATGGGTATGGCGGAGATCGCCGACGTGCTATGGAATCGCCATCTTCGCCATAACCCGGCCAACCCCCATTGGCCTGACCGCGACCGCTTCGTGTTGTCCAATGGCCACGGCTCGATGCTGATTTATGCGTTGCTGCATTTGTCCGGCTACGATTTGCCGATGGAAGAATTGAAACATTTCCGTAAATTGCATTCCAAGACCCCCGGCCATCCGGAATATGGTTACACCCCCGGCGTAGAAACCACCACCGGTCCGTTGGGTCAGGGCATCACCAATGCGGTGGGCATGGCGATGGCGGAGAAACTGCTGGCCAATGAGTTCAACAAACCGGGTCACGAAATCGTCAACCACCACACTTACGTGTTCATGGGCGACGGCTGCATGATGGAAGGAATATCCCACGAGTCGTGCGCGCTGGCCGGAACCTGGGGTTTGGGCAAGCTGATCGCGTTCTGGGATGACAACGATATTTCCATCGACGGGCATGTCGGCGCCTGGTTTACCGACAATACCCCGAAACGTTTTGAAGCGTACGGCTGGCATGTGATCGCCGATGTTCAGGGTCATGACCCCGCAGCAATCGACGCCGCCATCGAGGCTGCCAAGGCGGTTACCGACAAACCCACGCTGATCTGCTGCAAGACCATCATCGGCGCCGGTTCGCCGAACAAGGAAGGCACGCATGACGTGCACGGTGCAGC
>CAZCKZ010000177.1:0-4586 GCA_964499395.1 uncultured Gallionella sp.
CCATTACCCATGCGGACTTCGGCGGGTTTTTTGGAAATCGGCTTATCCGGAAAAATACGGATCCAGATACGTCCACCGCGTTTGATGTGGCGCGTCATGGCGCGACGTGCGGCCTCGATCTGGCGCGCCGTCAAACGTCCGCGCACGAGCGCCTTCAGGCCAAACTCGCCGAAACTTACCTTGTTGCCACGGGTGGCAATTCCGGTGTTCCGGCCCTTTTGTTCCTTGCGGAATTTCCTTCTAGCTGGCTGTAGCATGTTTTACTCCCGACTTTCTTGCTTTCTTTTCCGGTTCGGCGGCGACCGGGGCAACAGCTTCCTGATTCGGAATCTCACCCTTGAATACCCAGACTTTCACGCCGATAATCCCGTACGTGGTCTTGGCCTCGGCTGTACCGTAATCGATATCTGCGCGCAAAGTATGCAATGGCACACGGCCTTCGCGATACCACTCGGTGCGAGCGATTTCAATGCCGTTCAACCGGCCCGCGCTCATTATCTTGATGCCTTGTGCTCCCAGGCGCATCGCATTTTGCATTGCACGCTTCATCGCGCGGCGGAACATGATGCGCTTTTCCAGCTGCGCGGTAATGCTCTCTGCAATCAGTTGCGCATCGACTTCCGGCTTGCGCACCTCCTCAATTGCAACATCGACAGATTGCAGCCCCATGCGCTTGCGCAATTCTGCGCGCAATGATTCGATATCTTCGCCCTTCTTGCCTATGACCATGCCCGGACGGGCAGTATAAATAGTCACCTTGGCATTCTTGGCAGGGCGTTCAATGACCACCTTTGAGACACCTGCAGAAAGCAGTTTCTTTTTCAGGTAAGCACGAACTTCAATGTCCTTGAGCAGCAAACCAGCAAAATTACCGCTGTTGGCGAACCACTTGGAATCCCAGTTTTTACGAACGCACAACCGGAAGCCGGTTGGATGAATTTTTTGTCCCATAATTTACCCTTAGCTCCCGACGCTGACCGTAATGTGGCAAGTTTGCTTTTCAAGGCGATTGCCCTGACCCTTGGCACGCGCCGAGAAACCTCTCCCCGATGCAGCCTTGTCAACGTAAATAACTTTGACTTTCAGTTCGTCGATGTCAGCCCCATCGTTGTGCTCAGCGTTCGCTATTGCGGACTCAAGTGCCTTTTTGATGATGACCGCAGCCTTCTTCGGGCTGAATGTCAGAATATTGAGCGCTTGCGCGACCGGCAATCCGCGAATCTGATCGGCAACCAAACGGCCTTTTTGCGCAGAGAGATGAATTTTTCGTGCAACTGCAGTAGTCGTTTTCATCATGTCCTCTTATCTCTTGACCGCTGCTTTTCTATCAGCAAGATGGCCCTTGAAGGTGCGCGTCAGGGAAAACTCACCCAATTTGTGGCCCACCATGTTTTCGGAAACGTACACCGGAATGTGCTGCCTGCCGTTATGCACCGCAATTGTCAGGCCGACGAACTCGGGCAACACCGTGGAACGGCGCGACCAGGTTTTCACCGGGCGCTTGTCATTGGTTGCGCGCACCACCTCAATCTTCTTGAGCAAGTGAGCGTCAACAAATGGACCTTTTTTAACTGAACGTGCCATATTTATCTACCCCTTAAACCTTAAAGCGACGGCGCACGATCATGCCGCTGGTGCGCTTGTTGCGACGAGTACGGAAACCCTTGGCCGGCACACCCCACGGACTGACAGGGTGACGACCGGCAGCAGTCTTGCCTTCACCACCACCATGCGGGTGATCCACCGGATTCATGACCACACCGCGAACAGTCGGACGGACACCGCGCCAACGCATGGCACCGGCCTTGCCGATAGAGCGCAGGCTGTGTTCGGAATTGCCCACCTCGCCCAGGGTCGCCTTGCAATCGATGTGCACCTTGCGAATCTCGCCAGAGCGCAAACGCAACTGCGCGTAGCTGCCGTCTCGAGCCAGCAGTTGCACCGAGGTACCGGCGGAGCGCGCCAGCTGTGCGCCCTTGCCAGGCAACATTTCAATGCAATGTATGGTCGAGCCGACGGGCACGTTGCGTAACGGCAACGCATTGCCCGCTTTGATCGGCGCTTCAGAGCCGCTCACCAGGATTGCTCCTGCAGCAACACCCTTCGGCGCAATGATGTAACGACGCTCTCCATCCGCATAGCACAGCAAAGCCAGATTGGCACTCCGGTTTGGATCATATTCCAGACGCTCTACAGTCGCTGGAATACCATCCTTGTTGCGCTTGAAATCCACCAGGCGATAATGCTGCTTGTGGCCACCCCCCATATGGCGGGTAGTAATATGGCCATTATTGTTGCGGCCTGCGGTGCTGGATTGCTTTTCAAGCAGCGCCGCAACCGGCTTGCCCTTGTGCAGATCACGATTGACAACGCGCACTACGGCACGCTGACCCGGGGTTGTTGGTTTCAGTTTAATCAATGCCATGACGATTATCCTTGCTCGCTTGCAGCAAAATTGATTTCCTGGCCTGCGGCCAGGCACACATAAGCCTTTTTCCAGTCGTTGCGACGACCGATAATACGACCGCTGCGCTTGACCTTGCCTTTGACGCATGCAACCTGCACGCTGTCCACGTTCACCTTGAACATCATCTCCACGGCGGCTTTTATTTCAGGTTTGGTCGCATTCGGCGCAACACGGAAAATCACCTGTTCATTCTTTTCGGCAACATAGGTTGCCTTTTCCGAGATTTGCGGCGCAAGCAAAACATTCATCAAACGTTCTTTGCTGAATTTTTGGGTATTCATGCGAACATCTCCTCGATTTTTGCCACCGCATTGCGTGTCACCAAAACATTTGGGAAACGCACCAGACTGACCGGGTCGGCTTGATTGGCTTCCAGCACCAGCACATTAGGCAAGTTACGCGAAGACAGATAAAGATTTTCATCAATGTTGTCAGTGATGATCAGCAGGCGAAAAAGCTTGGTATCCACGCCCAGGCTCTTGATCTTCTGCGCCAACAATTTTGTCTTGGGAGAATCAACCGTCAGACTGTCCACCACGACCAGGCGGCTTTCGCTGACCAGCTTTGACAGGATAGACGCATAGCCGGCCCGGTACATCTTGCGGTTGACTTTTTGGGTGTAGTTTTCTTCGGCAGTGTTCGGGAATATCTTGCCGCCGCCACGCCATATCGGACTGGACGCCATACCGGCGCGCGCGCGGCCGGTACCCTTTTGTTTAAATGGCTTGCGGGTACTCTTGGCAATTTCGCTGCGGCCCTTTTGTTTGCTGTTGCCGGCCCGGGCGTTCGCCTGGTAGGCCGTGATCAGCTGATGAACCAGATCTTCGTTATATTCGCGACCGAACAGCTCGTCCGAAGCTTTCAGATTCGCGCTCGACTGACCCTTATCGTTAATGACTTTGAGTTCCATTACACACCTGCCTTCACTGCGGGACGCACGATGATGCTGCTGTTGATGCTTCCTGGAACAGCACCTTTGACCAGCAACAATTGACGGGCAACATCGACACGAACCACCTGCAGATTCTGCACGGTTCTTTGCACGTCACCCAGATGGCCGGTCATGCGCTTGCCGGGAAATACGCGGCCCGGATCTTGCGCCATGCCGATGGAACCGGGCACGTTATGCGATTTGGAGTTACCGTGGGATGCCCGACCGGATTTGAAATGGTAGCGTTTGATGGTGCCGGCATATCCCTTACCCTTGGATACACCCGTAACGTCCACGAGTTGACCGACCTGAAAAATCTCGACACTGACCACGGAACCCGATTGCAGCCCGTCCAGTTGTTCAGGGGATACGGTGAATTCTTTCAGTGCACTCCCCGCTTCCACACCCGCCTTCGCGTAGTGTCCGGCGGCAGCTTTGCTGACGCGGCCGGGACGACGCACGCCGTGCGCCAATTGCACAGCAGTGTAGCCATCCGTGTCCGCGGATTTAACCTGAGTGACACGATTGTTGGACACTTCCAGCACAGTCACCGGCAACGAGGATCCGTCATCGGCAAATACGCGGGTCATGCCAATCTTGCGACCGACAAGTCCTAAGCTCATTTTTATTTCCTCTTGTTAAGGGGCTGACTACAATTGGTCAGCCGATTTATTTCTATTGCTGCTTACTAACAAAACATACTGACGAAACCGGGGCAAGCAATTACTGCAACTTGATTTCCACATCCACACCGGCCGGCAGGTCCAACTTCATCAGCGCATCAACCGTCTTGTCGGTAGGATCAACGATGTCCATCAAACGCAGATGGGTACGGATCTCAAACTGATCGCGCGAAGTCTTGTTGACATGCGGGGAACGCAGCACATCAAAACGTTCGATCTTGGTTGGCAACGGCACAGGACCATTTACCACCGCGCCGGTACGCTTTGCCGTTTCAACGATACGCGCGGCCGACTGGTCGATCAAACGATAATCAAACGCCTTGAGGCGAATGCGGATTTTTTGGCTTTGCATAATCTTCTCTTGCATATACGCGGCAATGCCGCTAATTAAAGAACGAAATCGCGTGGCCAGACCAGAGACCTGGACCACGCGAGGGGGCGCATTGTAGCCTTACTCAATAATCTTTGCAACCACACCGGCGCCGACGGTACGGCCGCCTTCGCG
>CAZCKZ010000178.1:0-4548 GCA_964499395.1 uncultured Gallionella sp.
CGCCTTGCGTGTGATGTAGTCCTCGAGCCTGGCATTGCGTTTGTCGACCAGGCCGAATTCTGCACCCTTGCCCGCGAACCGGTCATATGCTTCGGCCAGCTTCACTTTTTTCATCGACTTGGCGATGATGGGCGTGAACCTGGCGGTCAGCTCGGGTTCGGTATTTTTGCGAAAGTATCTCGTGGCGGCATCGTCGCCGCCGGTGAGTATGTTCTTCGCATCGGTCACGGTCATTTTCCTGATTGCGCCGACCAGCAGGTTTTTCGCCTCCGGTACGGCGGCTTCGGCGGCACGATTCATCGAGGTGATCAGTTCGTCCGAATATTTTCCCAAGCCGAATCTGCGCATGACCCGGTCGGCTTTTTGCAGGTTTTCCGGCAGCGGGATGCGCACCCTGGGATTGCCGAGGAAGCCATCTTTCCTGGCGAGAGTGGACACCGAAGTTTTCGCACCCTGGGTGAGCGCCTGCCGGAGGCTTTTGATCTGTTCGCTTGTGCTGAACCGGTCAAGCCCGGAGCCTGGGGACGATTTGGAATCCGCAGCGGCGGGTCTGGTCAGCTCGTTGAGCTTGGACTTGAACGCGTTCAGATCGAACGCGCCGGCCGGCGCGCTCAACGCGATATTCAAAACCAGAAAAACAGCGATCAGACTGCGGCGCATTATTTTTTGCGCGGCGCAATCAGGTCGGTGATGGTGCCTTCTGCCATTTCCGCCGCAAAGCCCAGGGTTTCGGAAAGGGTCGGGTGAGGGTGTATGGTCAGGCCGATGTCTTCCATGTCGGCACCCATTTCCAGCGCCAGCACCGCTTCGGCGATCAGTTCACCGGCATTGACCCCGACGATGCCCGCGCCGAGAATGCGGCGCGTATCGGGGTCGAGCAGCACTTTGGTCGCACCTTCTTCGCGGCCGACGGATAACGCACGTCCCGAGGCAGCCCACGGGAAGCCGGCTTTTTCGTAGGCGATGCCCTGCGCCTTGGCCTGCGTTTCGGTCAGTCCCATCCATGCGATCTCGGGGTCGGTGTATGCGACGGAAGGAATGGTCATTGGCTCGAATGCGGCATGGTGTCCGGCGATCACTTCGGCGGCCACCTTGCCTTCATGCACCGCCTTGTGCGCCAGCATCGGGTCGCCGACGATGTCGCCGATCGCATAGATGTGCGGCACGTTGGTGCACATTTGCATGTTCACCGGAATGAAGCCGCGCTCGTTGACGGTCACACCGGCTGCATCCGCGCCGATGTCTCGCCCGTTGGGGCGGCGACCGACCGCCATCAGCACGCGGTCATACAGTTGCGGCTCGGGTGCCTGTTCGCCTTCAAAGTGCACCTTCAGTCCGGTCTTTTGCGCCTCGATCTTGCTGACCTTGGTCTTCAGGTAGATCGCCTCGTAACGTTTTTCGATGCGCTTGTGCAGCGGCTTGACCAGATCCTTGTCCGCCCCGGGCATCAGCTGGTCCATCAACTCGACCACGGTGATCCTGCTGCCGAGTGCGTCGTACACCGTGGCCATTTCCAGCCCGATGATGCCGCCGCCGATGATCAGCATGCGCTTGGGTACATCCTGCAGTGCGAGTGCGCCGGTGGAGTCGATGATGCGCGGGTCGTCATACGGGAAGCCGGGAATGCGCGCCACGCTGGAGCCCGCCGCGATAATCGCGTTATCGAAGCTGATGGTCTTCTTGCCGTCCTTTGTTGCAACTTCCAGGTGATTGGGCGAGGTGAATTTCGCGGTGCCCTGCACTACCTGCACCTTGCGCTGCTTGGCCAGTGCGGCCAGGCCGCCGGTGAGTTTGCCGATCACGCTTTCTTTCCAGCTGCGGATCTTGTCGATGTCGACCTTGGGCTTCGCAAATGTCACGCCGTGATGTGCGACCTCTTCGGCTTCGCTGATGACCTTGGCGACATGCAGCAGCGCCTTGGACGGGATGCACCCGACATTCAGACATACGCCGCCCAGGCTGGCGAATTTTTCGACCAGCACCACCTGCTTGCCCAAGTCGGCCGCGCGGAACGCGGCGGTGTAGCCGCCGGGACCGGCGCCCAGCACCAGTACTTCGGCGTGGATGTCGCCTTTCTTGAAGGATTGCGGTGCAGCTGCAGGGGCAGGGGCAGGCGATTTGGCTGGGGCTGCAGCCGGCGCGGCAGCAGGTTTTGCGGCAGGAGCTACGGCAGCCGCGCTGCTTTCCAGCGTCAGGATGATACTGCCTTCCGAAACCTTGTCGCCGACCTTGACCTTGAGCGCTTTGACCACGCCTGCGGTCGGACAGGGTACTTCCATCGCGGCCTTGTCGGTCTCCAGCGTGATCAGCGATTGTTCGGCTTCCACCTTGTCTCCCGTTTTTACGGATACTTCGATGACTGCAACGTCCTTGAAATCGCCGATGTCCGGCACTTTTACTTCTATGGTTTGGCTCATGGTGTTCGCTTCCTTGATTTTGTTTTTGGAAAAGGCGGTTTTGTTCAGGTGCGTATCTGGCCGCTGCCCAGCACGATGTATTTTTGCGAAGTCAGCCCTTCGAGTCCGACCGGGCCGCGGGCGTGGATCTTGTCGGTGGAGATGCCGATCTCCGCACCGAGCCCGTATTCGAAGCCGTCGGCGAAGCGCGTCGAGGCGTTCACCATCACCGAACTGGAATCCACCTCGCGCAGGAAACGCATCGCCTTGCTGTAATTTTCCGTGACGATGCTGTCGGTATGCTGCGAGCCGTAGGTGGCGATGTGCGCGATCGCTTCATCCAGGCCGGCCACTACCCTGACTGCGAGTATCGGCTCGAGATATTCGGTGTGCCAATCTTCCTCGGTGGCCGCTTTCATCTGCGCGACCAGCGCGCGTGCCGCGTCATCGCCGCGCAGCTCGACGTTCTTGTCCAGATATATCTTGCATAACCTGGGCAGCACTTTGGCCGCCACACTTTGCGCGACCAGCAATGTCTCCATCGCGTTGCACACGCCGTAACGATGGGTCTTGGCGTTGTCGGCAATACGGATCGCCTTGTCGAGATCGGCTTCGTCGTCGATATACACATGGCACACGCCGTGCAGGTGCTTGATCACGGGAATGCGCGCATGTTCAGAAACGAATTCGATCAGTCCCTTGCCGCCGCGAGGCACGATCACATCCACATACTCTTTCATCGTGATGAGTTCGCCAACTGCAGCGCGATCCGTGGTGGTGACGACCTGGACCGCAGTCTCGGGCAAGCCGGCGATACGCAATCCGGCATGCACACAGGCGGCGATGGCCTGGTTGGAATGAATGGCTTCCGATCCGCCGCGCAGGATGGCGGCATTGCCGGATTTAAGGCACAACCCTGCGGCATCGGCGGTCACATTGGGGCGCGATTCGTAGATGATGCCGATCACGCCGAGCGGCACGCGCATCTTGCCGACCTGGATTCCGGAGGGACGATAATTCATATCGCTGATCGCACCGATCAGGTCGGGCAGTCGCGCGATCTGCAGCAAGCCTTCGGCCATGTCGTGCACGGTCTTCTCGGTCAGTGTCAGCCGGTCCAACGAGGCCGCATCCAGGCCATCGGCTTTTGCCGCAGCGATATCCTTGGCATTGGCGTCCAGCAACAGCGCGGTCTCGTTTTGCAGCGAGGAGGCAATCTCGGTCAGCGCGCGATTCTTGGTGGCGGTGTCTGCCAGCGCCATGAGGCGCGAAGCTGCGCGCGCGGTCTGACCGACCCCCTGCATGTATTCTTTGACGTTCTGCATGATGTTCCATGTGTTTTGGTTGCAGGGCGCATTTTACCCTAAGTGCTAAAATGCGCGTCCTTCTTAAATGTAGCCGGGCCAATGTCTGACATACTCAATAAAATTCTGGCAGTCAAAGCGCAGGAAGTGGCAGCCGCTCAAGCGTTCAAACCGTTCGCAACCATCAGGGCTGAAGCTGAGCAGGCCGGAGCAGCGCGCGGTTTTGTCGCTGCGATACGCGGAAAAATTTCCGCGGGGCAGGCTGCGGTGATCGCAGAGATCAAGAAAGCCAGCCCCAGCAAGGGGGTGTTGCGTGCCGATTTCCGTCCCGCCGAGATCGCCGCGAGCTATGCGCGGCATGGCGCGGCATGTTTGTCGGTGCTGACCGACGAGCAGTTCTTCCAGGGAAGCGCGGTCTATCTGCAACAGGCGCGTGCCGCCTGCACGCTGCCGGTGCTGCGCAAGGATTTCATCGTGGACGAATACCAGGTCTACCAGGCGCGCGCGATGGGCGCCGATGCGATCCTGCTGATCGCCGCGGCGCTGGATGTGAATCAGATGCAGAAGTTCGAGGCGCTGGCACACAGCCTGGGCATGGCGGTGCTGGTTGAAGTGCACGATGGCGCAGAGCTGGATGCCGCGCTGCAACTGACCACGCCGCTGATCGGTGTGAACAACCGCAACCTGCGCAGCTTCGAGGTGAGCCTGCAAACCACGCTGGACTTGTTGCCGCGCATTCCGAATGATCGCATCGTGGTTACCGAAAGCGGCATACTCAAACCTGAAGACGTTAAACTGATGCGCGGCCATCAGGTGCATGCATTCCTGGTGGGCGAGGCGTTCATGCG
>CAZCKZ010000179.1:0-4547 GCA_964499395.1 uncultured Gallionella sp.
TTGTTGAACTTAATATGATGCTATAGGCAATTATACTTAAAGCCCGGTTTTAGTTAATTCGAAAAATTCAGGGAGGCACATTCCCCAGTTCGGCATTGGCTTCACTTGTTCGAACTGAGTTCGCATTTATTTGTGAAAGCCTTGTGCATTAAAGTCTATTATTTTCCATGATGATCGAGAATTTCATTGCTTTTCGCGGCAGCCCTTCCCGGACGGCGAAATCAGATTAATGGCTGTCGGCGATTTTGGCGCTTATCTTATGGAGGCGAAGTACTCATGTTCAACAAAGATGCACTCAAGCTGGATGCTTCTGCGGAGGTGGATCGTATTACCGGAATCCTCCGCGAGCAGGTTCTCGGTCAACTACGCCGCCGTGGCGCCGTTGTCGGCATTTCCGGAGGCATTGACAGTTCGGTCGTGGCTGCGCTGTGCGTGCGTGCATTCGGTAACGAAAAGGTGCTGGGGCTCTTCATGCCCGAACACCACTCATCGGACGATGCACTCATGCTCGGCCGGATGCTCACCGAGCACTTCGGGATCGAGGCCATCGTCGAGGACATTGCTCCCGCCCTCGAAGGTCTCGGTTGTTACCGCCGCCAGGAAGAAGCCATACGCATGATCGTCCCTGAGTACGGTGACGGCTGGAAATGCAAGCTGGTGCTGCCGTCCATCCTCGAAAGTGAACGCATGAACATCACGCGGCTTACCGTACAGAGCCCCGCTGGTGAAGTATCCACTGTGCGACTCCCACTCAATGCCTATCTGCAGATCGTTGCAGCGACGAACTACAAGCAGCGCGTCCGCAAAATGACGGAGTACTACCACGCTGATCGCCTCAACTATGCTGTCTCGGGTACACCAAATCGCCTTGAGTACGACCAGGGATTCTTCGTGAAGCAAGGCGACGGAAGTGCCGACTTCAAACCCATTGCCCATCTCTATAAAACCCAGGTCTATCAGCTCGCAGAATATTTAGGCGTGCCGGAAGAAATTCGCCGCCGGCCTCCCACCACGGATACTTTTTCAATGCCGCAGACACAGGAGGAATTCTACTTTGCGCTGCCCTACGACCGCATGGATCTCTGTCTCTACGCAGCGAATCACGGAATTTCTGCCGAAGAGGTTGCGCCTGTCGTCGGAATCACACCTGCGCAGGTCGAGCGGGTCTTCAAGGACATTGTGGCCAAACGGCGTGCAACCCATTATCTCCACATGAGGCCTCTGCTTATCGACCCGGTAATGGAGGTCTGACGGCATATGTGTGGAATCGCAGGGATCGTAGGACTCAGTTATGGCGCAATTTCGCCGAGCCGTGAAACGCTGATTCGCATGGCCGGCGCGCTCTATCACCGCGGCCCGGATGAGTTTGGTGTGTATCGCGACGATCATGCGGGACTCGCACATGCACGCTTGTCTATCATTGATCTTGCAACCGGCCAGCAGCCCATGGCGGACGAGGGCGATGCAACCTGGATCGTCTTCAACGGCGAGATATTCAATTATGTCGAGCTGCGCGAGGAGCTGGTCGCGCTCGGCCACCATTTCCGCACCCAGAGCGATACCGAGGTTGTCATTCATGCGTACCGTGCCTGGGGTGATGCCGCCTTCGAGCGCTTCAACGGACAGTGGGCCGTAGCACTATGGGACTCGGTTGCACGTCGCCTTGTACTCTCCCGCGACAGGGTGGGTATATGCCCGCTGCATATTTGCGAGCATGCTGGGCATCTTTATTTCGCCAGCGAAGTAAAAGCCATCTTTGCGGCAAACGCGGATATCCCGCGCGCCTTTGATCCAATCGGCATCTCACAGACATTCACTTTCTGGACCATAGTTCCACCGCAGGGCGTGTTTCATGGCGTAACCGAACTCGAACCGGGTCATGTACGTACTTACCAAAACGGTACCGTCCGTGACCACGCCTATTGGAGACCACGGTATCCAGTGCGTGGCGATGCGCGCGACAAATTCCATGGCTCGCTGGAGGATGCAGTCAAAGAGGTACGCAGGAAACTCGAAAATGCCACGTCATTGCGCATGCTTCGTGCCGATGTGCCGGTTGGTAGCTACCTTTCCGGTGGACTGGACAGTTCGCTCGTCGCCGCACTCGGGCGGAAATTCGCGGGCGATCACTTCCAAACCTTTTCGCTGCGATTTGATGACGCAGAATACGACGAGACGGAATTCCAGCGCCTGATGGTGAATATGCTGGGCAGCGAGCACCATGAGGTTGTCGTATCGCGCAGTGACATTGCGAATGTGTTTCCCGAAGTGATTTACCATACCGAGCGCCCAATTTTGCGAACCGCCCCGGCACCGCTGTTCCTCCTTTCAAAGCTGGTTCGCGACCACGGTATCAAGGTCGTGCTCACCGGCGAGGGCGCCGATGAAATGTTTGCCGGCTACGATATTTTCCGCGAAGGCAAGGTACGCCGCTTCTGGGGGCGCAAACCGCAATCAGCATGGCGCCATCGGCTGCTTGAACGGCTTTATCCCTACCTTGCTCGCTCGCCGGTTTCCCAACAGGCGATGGCGCGGCAGTTCTTCGGGCGTAATATCGCTGCTCATCACGCGCCCGGCTTCGCTCACGACACCCGATGGCATACCACAGGTGCTCTTAAACGACTCCTATCGAAGGACATGCAGGCTGCCGCAGCAGGGCGGGATATAATCAGCGAACTGCTCGAAAACGTCCATTCCGATTTCACGCAATGGAGCCACCTTGCACAGGATCAGCATATCGAAATTCGCACGCTGTTGTCCGGCTACCTGCTCTCCTCCCAAGGTGACCGGATGCTCATGGCTCACTCCGTGGAGGGACGCTTCCCTTTTCTCGACAAGGATGTAGCCGCCCTGGCGGATTCGCTTCCTGCAGCCTACAAGCTGCGCGTGCTGGACGAAAAACACGTGGTGAAACGCGCCTCGGCTGATATCGTGCCACGCGAGATACTCGCGCGGAAAAAACAGCCCTATCGCGCACCGGATGCGCTTTCGTTTGTTGCCAAGGGCGCGCCGGATTATATTGATGAGGTGCTTTCCGAATCTGCGCTGCGCGATGCGAACGTTTTTGACCCGCAGGCTGTTGTGCAATTGTTGCGCAAGTGCCGCGCACGGGGGAGTGAGGGCCAGTTCTCGAATACAGACAATATGGCTCTGGTAGGTGTACTGTCGACCCAGCTTCTGCATCGGCAATTCATTGCAACCTGCCCGGATGGGAGCCGCGCTATCAAGCTGCGTACCGACATCGACAAGTCATCAAACCCAATGAGGTCCTGAGATGCAAATAACACATGGCCCCATGCCGCTCTTGCACGACTACCTTCTCCAATCCGCATGCGAACTCTCCGAGAAAGTTGCCCTTGTCTGCATGAAGCAGCGGCTTACCTACGGTGAACTTGATGCTCGCTCGAATGCCCTTGCGCACAGCCTGGTCGCGGCCGGTGTCAAACGCGGTGACAGGGTCGTGATCTTCGCCGACAACACCGTTGAGACCGTAATCTCCTTTTGGGCGGTGCTCAAGGCAAACGCCGTCGTGTCCATCGTCAACCCGCTGACCAAGAGTGACAAGCTCAGCTATTTGCTCGAGGACTGTCGCCCGGCGGCCTTCATCACGGATGCGCACATTTATTCTGTATTTGCCGAGCCTGCGCGTGTATCTCAGCATCTCCGTTGCATAATCGTTTCAGGAACCCTTGACGACGCAAGACTCGCCACGCTCCCCCATGCCCAGCGCTGGGATGATGCGATCGCAGGAGGAGACCGCGCGACTCCGCCCGCGCGGAAATGTATCGATATCGATCTAGCTGCGATCATCTACACCTCCGGTTCGACGGGCGACCCCAAGGGAGTGATGCTTACGCATCGCAATATGTTGACAGCTTGCACATCGATCGCGTCATACCTTGAGCTGCAGGAAGACGAGGTGATACTCGGCGTTCTGCCACTCGCTTTCGACTACGGCCTTTACCAGATGATCATGGCGTTTCGCACCGGCGCGCGTCTCGTCCTCGAGCGTTCCTTCACTTTTCCTGCACAGATACTCAACCTCATGGTTGACGAGGGAGTGACCGGTTTCCCGGGTGTGCCAACGATCTTCTCGATCCTCGCGGAACTCAAGTCGCTAAAGGATTACGATCTTTCCAGGATCCGCTACGTAACCAACACCGCTGCGGCCCTTCCGGTAAAACACATCCTGATGCTCAGGGATATATTCCCGACGGCACGCATCTACTCGATGTATGGTCTTACCGAGTGCAAGCGCTGCACCTACCTTCCGCCGGAAGACATAGGCAGGAAACCGTCGAGCGTCGGTATCGCGATCCCGAACACCGAGATGTGGATCGTGGATGATGACGGAAACAAGGTACCTGCCGGAACCGTCGGTCAACTCGTCATTCGCGGCGCCACTGTCATGCAGGGCTATTGGGAGAAGCCAGAATCTACAGCCAAAAAGCTCAAGCCGGGTCCACTCCCCGGTGAACAGGTTCTGTACACTGGCGACTACTGCAAAATGGATGAGGAGGGTTACCTCTATTTCGTCGGGCGCATGG
>CAZCKZ010000180.1:0-2592 GCA_964499395.1 uncultured Gallionella sp.
GCTCCAATGCAAACGTTGGCCGATTCAGAATGCCCAAACTTGTGCCAGCCCGGTCAATTTTGTGCAAGGATCAACGGTGATACAATTCTGCCCCCCGATTTGTTTAAAGGAGAGTTCCATGCGTCGCATACTGTTTGCTGTTGCTTTGGCTGGTTTATCGACTTTAACTTATGCCTCAGGCTTCAAACTTTCCAGTACGGAAATAAAAGCCAATCACATGATACCCCAGCGCTTCGAGTTCAATGGTTTTGGCTGTTCCGGCGAGAACAAATCGCCCGAACTCAAATGGAGCGGTGCGCCCAAGGGCACCAAGAGCTTTGCCGTGACGGTGTACGATCCCGATGCGCCGACGGGTTCGGGGTGGTGGCACTGGGTAGTCATCAATATCCCGGCTGGTGTCCATGAACTGGCTGCGAATGCCGGTGCGCTTAACAGTACGACCCTGCCCAAGGGCGCAGTACAGGGCCGTACCGATTATGGCGTGGCAGCCTGGGGCGGTACCTGTCCGCCAAAAGGGGACAAACCGCATCGCTATATCTTTACCGTGTACGCGCTCAAGACTGACAAGCTTGATGTCCCCGCCGATGCCACCGCCGCGCTGACCGGCTATATGATCCATGGAAATATGCTGGGCAAGGCCAGTTTCACCGCGAAATACGGGCGCGCCAAATAGCCGATGCAATTTAGGCGGTATGTGTTATCCCGCCTCATGGAAAGATTTTAAACGGCACCGACTGGTGCTAGACTGCGGATTGCTGCATTTGCAGTAATAACAACAAAGGAAAAAACATGAACAGAAAAGAATTGATTGATGCCTTGTCTGACAAGACAGGCAGTTCCAAAGCTGACGCCGAGCGCAATATTTCGGCTCTGATCGAGATCGTTACCAGCACGCTGAAGAAGGGTGACAGCGTCGCTCTGGTTGGTTTCGGCACATTTGAGGTACGCAAGCGTGCCGCACGCGCGGGTCGCAACCCCAGCACCGGCGAAGCCATCAAAATCAAGGCTGCCAAAGTCCCGGCTTTCAAGGCTGGCGCTACGCTGAAAGCCGCTGTGAACGGCGCAAAAAAATAACTTTTGCGGTAGAGACCAGCCTTCCATGAGGGCTGGTGGTTGTGCCAGCGTCGTCTTTATGCGGGGCGGCCTTCACAAGGGTCAGGCTACGAGCGGTTTTTCAACGGATCTTGTTGCCGGGGACTTCCCTGAACGCGGGATTGTTTGCGCGTTAGCCGCTGCTATGCGACTGTCCTGGAATCATTTATCCAAATTCTTATCTTCTCAACCAGCCGCCTTGGGCGTGCTGAACTAGCGGGGAAGAGCGGGCGCCGCATTTTTTCATAATTTTTCCGTGAGCGCCTGCTGTCTGACGGCGTTTGAATTCGTGAAACGATATTTCAACCTGTCATTCCAGTGCGAAATCGTGCATTGCCCG
This sequence comes from uncultured Gallionella sp., assembly GCA_964499395.1. Lineage (GTDB taxonomy): Bacteria > Pseudomonadota > Gammaproteobacteria > Burkholderiales > Gallionellaceae > Gallionella. Next base: position 1,433 of record CAZCKZ010000180.1, read on the forward strand.
GCATGGTCGACACTGAACCACGGCAGCTCTTCAACGATTGCGAATCGCACAATGGAATGGATTGCTGTCTGATTGCACATGCTAATACCATGTTGATTGTATGGGATTTATTAGCGATTTGAAGTTGCATTTTGGGCAAACTGGTGGCACTATTTCCGAGCCGTCATGCCAGCCCGATTCCGACTTGAGTTAGAGAAACCCTTATCGAAAGTCGTTATAAAGCTGCTGCGGTGCAAGCATATCCATTAACTATTCTTCAGGGGGTTTCTGTGCCGACTTTTTTGGTTCTTCCATTTGTCTTTTCGCCATTTGTCGTGGTTAGCTTGATGATTTTGTTTGGTGGGAAATCCTAAGTACCCGTTTGCATTTCATCAAACGCAATAGCGGATGGCCTGGCTTCGGCTAGGCCTTTTTGTTGCAAACAAACGGGAAGAAATATCGCAAATACGAGCTGTTTGTCTTCTGCAAATGGCAAAAATGCCTTCTACGACGTTTCAGCTTATCCAGCCAGCTGCACTCGGCCACATGGCTTGATGAATCAGTGATAATCCAGGAATTGGTGCAGTGCCGGAAAAAATGTCAAATGCGACGAGGCACAACCGTTCTCAGCCAGAACGGCAGCAGGAGACGTATGGTCAGGGTTGCAACTATTGGCCCAGCTTGGCCGCAATCGCAAGTTCCGCAGCTGCCCAATGCTCATCCGAGCGGCCTTGAAAGCCATGCCGCTCTGCAATAAAGTAAGCGGCTGTTTCCACCATGCGATAACGTTCTTCGGGGGTTGGCTTCACTGCCACGCTGTCCGCTGCAACAGGCGGTTTTGACTTGGTGGCGGCAGTCTTTTTCGCAGGTGCTTTGGTTTTTGCAGTTGGTGCAGAAGCTTTTTTTACGGTTTTAGATTCTGGTGCGGAGGCTTTTGTTGCTGCAGCAGACTTGGGCTTTTTCGATTTTGATACAGCCGCCGCAGTCTTTTTCGGAGTCGCTTTTTTTGCAACTGGTGTTCCAGCCGCTTTCGTGGTCTTGGATTTAGCGGCAGCCGCGCTTTTTGTAGCCGGCTTTTTCTTTTTCTCTACCATCTTGTCACCTCGCAATTGTCAAAATCGGATATTCAGGAATACTGCTGCTTATCATAATATTGGTGCGGGTCTTGCCAGTCAACAAAT
>CAZCKZ010000180.1:2602-4517 GCA_964499395.1 uncultured Gallionella sp.
TAAAATTTGACGCGGGGCGCCCAACGGACTAAGGTTCAATTTAGTCTTTGTTATCAGAGAGTGATAATAATTTTCTGTGTCTCCGGAAAGATATCCGCTATGTCGGCTATACAGATCTGTAAACTGTTAGCTATGCGGTGACCATTATCGGTCTGCCGCTGGCGATTTCCATATTCAACTGCGCGCAACGCAAATTGCGCGACAGCGAAAAAGAGGAGGTCTATTTAATTGTTCTCGGACAACTATCAGGAATTTCTGAAGACTGCGCCGGACCATCCCGGCCTGCGCTTGTTCGCCAGCGAAGAGACGCCCTCACTTTCAGCACAACAGCGTGAACACATGTTTATTTCATTATCCGAGTGCGCCTATTTGCTGCTTTATGAAGAAGACATGAAGGAGAGACAGCTATGACATTGGCGTTCATGGGGGGCACATGGTTATGGTGCACAACCGCGTCGACTTCCGGGGATTGCTGCCTGCCTTGGTGCGCGGGGAAGATCAGGAGTTTGCGGACTATATTCAATAACTCGCAGCCAGCGCTCAAGCTACTTAAAGACTGAACAGAGACATCATGCTGACGATACTGGTGATCAATTCAAAAGGGGGGTCGGGGAAGACCACCCTGGCCACCAATCTTGCCAGCTACTACGCCACCAGGAAGATCCAGACCGCAATCATGGACTACGACCCGCAGGGCTCGAGCATACAAGGGTTGAGGTTCCGGCCTGATGAAGCGATAAAGATCCATGGGGCGAATGCCGCGCCGGCCAAGGGAGCCGTTCCCTTGCGCAGTACGCATGCATGGGTACCTATGGATACCGAAATCACGATCATCGATGCGCCGGCTGGAGCGAAAGGTTTGCTTTTGCAGGATCTGGTGCGCAAATCGAACTTTATCGTGATCCCGGTCGCGCCCTCTCCGATCGACATTCATGCCACTGCGGATTTTATCAAGGAACTGTTCCTGTTCGGTGGTGCGCGCACCTCGAATGCGAAGATCGCCGTGGTTGCAAACCGGGTGCGCAACTCCACCTCTACAGTTTATGAGGCGCTGCAGCGTTTTTTAAATTCCCTGAAACTGCCTTTCCTCACCAGTATTCACGATTCCGAGAATTATCTCTACGCCTCGGAACAGGGTCTGGGTGTATTTGAAATGGACAAGTCAGCCACCATCGCAGAAAGACAGGAGCTCGTGCCCATCCTGAAGTGGCTGAACGGGCAATTTCCTGACAGATTCGCTTCCCGCCTCGAAGATGATGCGTCGAGCCTCGAAGGATCGAGAAAATTCGCGATGGGTATGCAGAACTTCACTGTCCTCAGCTCCACAGGCAGATTCAAGGACTATTCCTGATTTTGCCGGAGTAACACGCGTTTGAGATATGTCTCCCGCGCGATCTGAATATCTTCCAGAAAATATGGCAATTCCTTGAGCAGCATGGCCTGCGGGCCGTCGACGAGTGCCTTGGGCGGAGCGGGGTGGAAATCCACCAGCACCATGTTCGCACCGGCGATCACACCCTGCGCCGTGACATGCATCATGTCGAGTATGCCGTCCGGTGCGGCGGCCCGGGAACCCACCGAGTGCGACGGGTCGATGCAAACCGGCATGCGCGTCAGGCGCTTGACCACCGGCACGTGCGAGAAATCGACAAAGTTGCGGTGCGGGTCGCCCATGTTGGTTTTCATCCCGCGCAGTCCGAATACCACGTTGCGGTTGCCTTCTGAAGCCAGGTATTCCGCGGCATTCAGCGATTCATCCAGCGTGATGCCGAAACCGCGCTTGAGCAGTATCGGCATTTCGGTTTGCCGTCCGACGATCTTCAGCAGCTCGAAGTTCTGTGTATTGCGCGTGCCGATCTGCAGCATCACCCCGGTCGGGTTTCCCGTCTGGTGCAATGCTTCCCTGATTTCGTTG
>CAZCKZ010000181.1:0-4514 GCA_964499395.1 uncultured Gallionella sp.
GGCGAGCGTGCAGGCGTAGATATGGGCGGCCTGCAACTCGCGCACGGCCTCCGGGTCGGCGCGGAAATGGAACATCTTCCAGGTGCGTGCCCAGGGTTGGAGATGCCTGGTGATGGCGCATTCCAGATTGACGATGCGCAGATCGGCCTGCGCCAGGTGCGGCAACATGTCGCCCCACACTTGTTCAGGCTGCATGCGCGCGAGTCTTTCGTTGACCAGGCGGCCGAGCATCACGTCTCCGGTAAAGGCCAGCGTTATCATGATTACTCCTACAACTGGAAAGATTATTATCGTTATTGACGTACATAGAATAAATCACATCGTGCGCTTGAGCAGCTTGCGCAATTCGGATAGAGAACGCGTGTTGAGCACGTCGGGTTTTTCCAGCCAGCCGCGCCGCGCCTGACCGACGCCATACTTGAGATTGGCGAAATCGAAGGTGCTGTGCGCGTCCGAATTGATGCTGACCAGCACGCCTTCTTCCCTGGCACTCTGGCATTGGCTGTCGAGCAGGTCGAGACGTTCAGGGTGGGCGTTCAGCTCAAGGTAGCAGCCGCGCTGTCTGGCATGGCGGATGATGCGCAACATGTCCACGTCGTAGGGTTCGCGCTGTTGGATCAACCGCCCGCTGGGGTGGGCGAGCATCGTGAAGTGCGGGTGATCCATCGCGCGCAGGATGCGCTCGGTCTGCCTGGCGCGGGAGAGCTCGAATTTACTGTGCACCGCGCCGACCACCAGGTCGAGCCGCTCCAGCACCGAATCCGGCAGGTCGAGACTGCCGTCCTCGAGAATGTCCACCTCGATGCCCTTGAGCAGCGTGATGCCGTGCAGTTTGTCATTGAGCTGGTCGATTTCGTCGCACTGTTTTGCCAGTTGCTGCGGATCGAGGCCGTGCGCGACGGTGAGGCGGCGCGAGTGTTCGGTGATGGCCAGGTACTCCAGCCCGAGTGTCCTGGCTGCCAGCGCCATATCGCGCAGGCTGTCGTGGCCATCGGTGGCCTTGGTGTGCGCATGCAGATCGCCCCTGAGGTCGGACAGTTCCACCAGTTTCGGCAGATGCCCGGCGCGTGCCGCCTCGATCTCGCCGCGGTCTTCGCGCAGCTCGGGCGGTATGTAGGGCAGGCCGACGGCGCGGTACACCGATTCCTCGCTGTCCCCGGCAATGCGCTTCGCGCCGCGGAACACGCCGTATTCGTTGATTTTCAGGCCGAGCTGCTGGGCGATGCGGCGGATCGCGATGTTGTGCGACTTGGAGCCGGTGAAGTAGTGCAGTGCCGCGCCGTAGCTTCCCTGCGCCACGACGCGCAGATCGACCTGGATGCCGCATTTGAGCAACACGCTGGCGCGTGTTTCACCTGCGGAGAATACTTCGTCTACTTCGTCATAGGCGGTGAAGCGCTGCATCACCGGGCTGTCCGGTTTCGCAGTCACCAGGATGTCCAGGTCGCCGACGGTCTCGCGCATGCGCCGGAAGCTGCCGGCCACGACCACCTGCTGCACGCCGGCGATGGACTGCAGAAACGCACGCAGCGCATCGGCATATTGCGCCGCAGTGGCGAGCTTGAAGCGCCGGCTCTGGCTGGCATGGATTTGCACGGCCTGCAGGATGTTCTGTTCGGTCTTTGGGCCGAAGCCGGGCAGCGCGCGGATGCGTCCGTCCTGCGCGGCGCGGTGCAGTTGTTCGATGGTCTGCACGTCGAGGTCGTGGTACAGCGCCTTGACCCGATTCGGCCCCAGCCCGGGAATTTTCAGCAGCTCGGTGATCGCGGGCGGCAATTCCTTGCGCAGGCGGTCGAGCAGGGTGCAATGGCCGGTGCTGACGATCTCGCTGACCTTGGCGGCGAGGTCGCTGCCGATGCCGGGCAGCCGGGTCAGGTCATCGCCGCGTTCCACCAGCACGCGCGCTTCCTGCGGGAGGTCGCCGAGGATGCGCGCGGCATTGCGGTAGGCGCGGATGCGGAACGGATTCGCCCCCTGGATCTCCAGCAGGTCGGCGATCGCTTCGAAAATAACGGTGATGTCGGCGTTATGCACGGGCATAGGCGCATTGTATTCCTCTGATAGCACGAGTGACAGTTAAAGCCGGATTTTCGGCAGGCTGCTATAGTAAAGATCTTACGCAACGCTTGATGCAGACATGGCGGTCGAAACCGAACTCAAATTGCACATTGCCCCCGAGCAGCTTGCCAGGCTGAAGCGGCATGCACTGCTCAAGCCGCTTTCGGTGACACGTCCGGTTACGCGCCGCCTTCAAAATATTTACTACGACACCCCGAAGCTGGAATTGCACAAATCCGGAATGGCGTTGCGTCTGCGCCATGCCGGGCGGCAATGGCTGCAAACCCTGAAGGGCGGGGGTTCGGTGCAGGCCGGGCTGCATCAGCGCAACGAATGGGAAGTGCCGGTGAAGCGCGCGGCACTGGATTTTTCGGCAACTCCGGAAGTGGAATGGGACAAGCTTCTGCGCCCGTCGCTGCGCAAGAAATTGCACCCGGTTTTCGTCACCGATTTTACCCGCAGCAGCCGGCTGCTGGATTTTCACGGCGCACAGATCGAGTTGTGCATGGATCAGGGCGAAGTGCGCACCGAGCAGCAAAGCGCGCCGATCTGCGAACTGGAGCTGGAATTGAAATCCGGCGAACCGCAGCAACTGTTCGAACTGGCGCTGGCGATACTGGATATCGTGCCGTTCGAACTGGAAACGGTCAGCAAGGCGGAGCAGGGCTATCGCCTGATGTCCGGATATATCGGGCAGCCGGTCAAGGGGGTTGCACCAACGTTTGCCAAATCTGACTCGCTGTCAGATGTGCTGCAAATGCTGATCTGGTCTTGCATGCAACATTTTCAGGGCAACCTGTCCGGCGCGATGGGCAGCAATGATGCCGAATATCTGCACCAGATGCGCGTCGCATTGCGCCGCCTGCGCGTGGTACTGCGCATGGCGGAAAAAGTTCGCGCCGATCAGACGCTGGCCGGACTGTACAAAGATGTTTCGGATTTGTGTGTCGCACTGGGCCGTATACGCGAATGGGATGTGTTTATCGCCGGGACACTGCAGCCGATGCGCGCGCGCATGGCCGGGCATGCGGGTTTGCAGGCTTTGCTGGCGGCCAGCGAACGGCAGCGGGTGGCCTGCTATGCGGCACTGCGCGGCGGGGCGCAGGCGCGTGAACGGCAGCGTTTGCTGTTGCGTTTTGCGATCTGGATGAACGGTGATTACTGGCGGCAGCCAGAGGCTGCGCAGCAGGCAAAAGATTTCGCGACCCGCCGATTGCGCAAGTTGGCCAAACGGTTTGCACTGTCCGGACAGCAGCTTGATAGCGCAGAAGCCGCGCAGTTGCATGCATTGCGCATCCTCGCCAAGAAATTCAGATACAGCGCGGAATTTTTCGCGTCTTTATATGACAGGCAAAAAGCCGAATCTTTCCTTGCCGCATTAAGCGAAGTGCAGGATGTGCTCGGGCAGATCAACGATATCGCGGTAGCCCATCGCTTGCTGGACGGATTGGCAGGGGATGCCGCTCTGGCTGCGCACCGGGATGGGAATATTCCGGAGACTGTTGTTCTGACCAGGGGCTGGATTGCGCATGACCTGTCCGATCAGCTCGGCGTATTGCGAAAGACCATACAACGCTTCAATAAACAAGCCGCATTTTGGCAAAATAAATAGTTGGTGTCTGGTCATTGCCAGCACAGGCATTGCGGTTTATCGTGTGAGGGTAAAACTGCTGGTGTCGATTGGGCAGATATTGATTGAACAGCGGGTTTTGCTTGAGAAAGGAAAATCGTGGACAGAAAAGTATTGTTACTCTTGGGTCTTCTGGTCGTCGCGGCAGCCGGGGCATTTGTGTATCTTGATCCCTTGGACCTGGACCTTTTGGGCTTGAAGCAGAATTCCATTGTTGCAACACCTGCAAGACAACATGTTGCGTCTAAAGCAGTCGTTGCACCAGTCCCGGCGAAAGCGACCGTTGCCGCTAAATCCGCCGTTGCTCAAACACCATCCGCCACCCCAACACCCTCGCTTGCGCCTGCAACAACACCGCCTGTTGCTGCGGCTAAACCTGTTGTGGCTCCGGCGCAAGCAAAGGAACCCGCTGCCCCCCCTGCTATTGCAGAGGCTCCGGTTCTTCCTCCGGAAATGAAACCGGCAACGGTCAAGATTAAAAACAAACCGCCGCGCCCAAAAAACCTGGATCTCAGGTATTGCCTCGAACTGAAGACCGACGCTGCGATCGCAAAATGCGCGGGTGAGTAAGCATGGCAACGCCGCCGCTTGAAAAGCGGCACCAGCCAACAGGATTGAACTCGCGCTTCCATGGAAATCTACTGGCCAATGGCAGCCGTCTGGCGTTTGCGGATTATGTGGCGCGGACCCGGGACATGCTCTACCGGGCACATGCCGGCGCTGCCGATCTGGAAAAGATAGTCGACGGCAATGCGCCGTTCGAACTCAAGCCGCCGCCCGGTCTTTCGCCCGGGCAACAAAAAACCTGTCGTCGCGGCGTGCTGCT
>CAZCKZ010000182.1:0-4511 GCA_964499395.1 uncultured Gallionella sp.
GTTAGTGCGTTTGAGTTAGGTAGCAGGTTACTGCGGGGGCGTATTTTACAGAAAGTGGAGAACAGAGTTGGGGTTGGTTTTTGCTATGCTCAATATATGCATGAAATTGGCACCTTTGAGGGATTGTCGTTGTTATGCTCTGAAATATTGTATGCAGTGATATCCAATAGGAGACACTCGCTCCCGTTCGGATTATCATGTTATGCGAATGGAAAAATTAGTGGACCGTTTTAATTGAAAGGCAGTGCGGCATTGCCTTCTATGCCGTGTTTACAGGAGAGTTCCCATGAAAATCAGCGATCAAAACAAGGAAAAGCTGGAACGGCAGTATGACTTGCTTGCTGGCAAATTCAAAGAACTTTACCTGGCGGGAAATGAACGAGGTCGTGAAGCAATGGCAGTGGCACTGGAAAAGGCCCGCGAGCAAATGACCTCGCTAGGGGAATTCAGTTCGGAACAGGGGGAAGTATTGAAACAATATCTTGCTCGCGATCTGGATCAGACTATATCCGATGCCAAGCAGTTTGGCGAAGAAGCCAAAGAACGCCTGCACCCGGCCCGATTGGGCGCGGGTGCACTTTCCTCTTTTGCGGCTGTGCTGGAACTGACCGGCAATGCGCTGCATTCCCTGAGTGCTAAAACAAAGGAAAAACTTACCTACAAAACCGGTGAAATTGCATCCGTGGGTACTTTGACCTGCCAGGTATGCGGTCATCAAATACAGCTCAAGAAAACAGGACATGTCCCGCCTTGCTCCAAATGCAACGGCACACTGTTTAACAAGAGTTATTGATTGCTTGTGCGCAAAACGCGGGGCAGGTCTTGAAATCACATATCCAGCCTGACTCTGTGCATTCGAGCGGAACACTGCTTCCCTGAATCGGCCCTTTGCACATTTTGAACATTGGGCGTACAGCGTTTATCTGTTGACTCATTACCCGTATGTACATCGGCGAGGAAGAAAACTTGATATGAAGTACGTAGAGGTTGTCGCTGACGCTGGGAGTACCGACACGGTTTCGGCAATCGCGAAAAAAAATGATGTTTTCGATTTTCGCGTCGGCGAAGCGGGGAAAGACGGCATGCGGGCGATGCGCCTGCTTGTGGCCGATGACAAGATCCAGTCGGTGCTGGATTCCTTGCAGAAAATTCTTGGCGCTGAGCCATCCTCGCGGGTAGTGGTTTTGCCTGTTGAGATAGCGTTGCCTAAAGCCTCGGAAGAGGAACGCAAGGAAGAAGATTCGGCGACTGAAGCACGAGAAGCTCTTTATGAAGAGGTCGAAAAAAATGCGCGGCTCGACCTCAATTTTGCCGTATTGATCGTGTTGTCGACGATCGTTGCTGCGATAGGATTAATCGAGAACAATGTGGCTGTAGTGATCGGCGCGATGGTGATAGCGCCGCTGCTCGGCCCGAACCTCGCTTTTGGTCTTGGCACAGCTTTGGGCGATATCTCGCTGATGCGGAAGTCTGCATTGACCACTTCCGTCGGAATCGTGATGTCAGTGGCATTGTCTGTTGCGATCGGCGTGTTTTGGCCATTTGATGTATCGAGCCCGGAGCTTGCCGCGCGCACCAATGTCGGGCTGGACTCGATTGCGTTGGCGCTTGCATCGGGAGCGGCAGCGGCGCTCTCGCTGACGACAGGATTGTCGAGCGTGCTGGTGGGGGTGATGGTGGCGGTGGCTTTGCTTCCGCCGGCAGTCGCGCTCGGTATCATGCTGGGGTTGGGAAATACCAACCTTGCTTCCGGCGCCGGTTTGCTGCTGGCTATCAACGTCGTGTGCATCAACCTGGCTATAAAGGTGGTTTTCTTCTTCAAGGGAATCCGGCCGCGCACCTGGTGGGAAAAAAAGAAGGCCAAACACGCGATGGGCATATACATACTGATGTGGCTTGTGACACTGATTATTCTCGTGTTTTTCATTTATGGCCGCAAAGCGTTGGAAAGCTAGCAGCAAGAACCCAGAAATATCCAAAGGCCCCGGAGTTGAATTGGAGTGGTGGGCTGAGCTCGGCGCGGGAATTGCTGGGTCGTTGCGTTGCAACCGCGACGACCTCGTCCCTTAGCCCCCGCGTACCGGACATGGATTCAATTTCCAAAGTGCCGCTACCGATACAATAATCCCCGCCGCAGAAGTGAGTTTTTTGTTTTGTGGCGGCTGCTACCGAATATTGACTGAAATGCCTTTTAGAGCATGGGTTTCAAACTTTCAGAATTCGCTTGTTGCCCCCAAAGCTGCCTGCGATTCTGTTTCGCTGGTCCGTTACTATGCGAGTTTGAATTGTTGTCATATCTTGATGCAAGCATTCGCAATGTGCCAGGAGCAGTCTTTCAATAATGTTCCCGATGGCTGCTATTCGTTGAACAGGTTATCAAATCATAATCGCACACCAGAAATTGTTGTTGACATGGTAACGAAATCAGTTAAGATACTTTAACAATTCCGTAATAATGGAAATATAAAATGACTGATGTAAAACAGGCTGTCGACAAGCTGGCGGCGCTTGCCCAGGAATCCCGTTTACGGATTTTCAGGCTGCTGGTCGAAGCTGGCGAGGAGGGAATGAACGCCACCGCGATTGCCGATGCGCTTGATCTCGCCCCTGCCACGTTGTCCTTTCATGTGGCACAGCTGGCACGCGCAGGACTCGTCAATGCACGTCAGGAGAGCCGTTTCATTTTCTATTCGACGAATTTCGCAGCGATGGACGACCTGATTGCCTATCTGGCCAAGAATTGCTGCCAGGGACAAGCCTGCCTGCCCAAAACGGCGGCAGTCAATTCCGCCGCGAAGCGCCAGCGAGTTGTCAGGAAAGCAATCTGAAGGAGAAATTGTGAAGGACCGCACATACAACGTATTGTTTCTCTGCACCGGCAATTCGGCGCGCAGCATCATGGCCGAAGCCATCCTGAAGCATCTCGGCAAAGGCCGTTTCCGTGCCTTCAGCGCAGGCAGCCATCCTGCGGGCCAGGTCAACCCACTGTCCATAGAGCAGTTGCAACGCGTCAGCCTTCCTGTCGGCGGGCTACGCAGCAAGAATTGGGATGAATTCTCCGCACCGGATGCGCCGGCGCTTGATTTCGTTTTCACGGTCTGCGACAAGGCTGCCGGTGAGGTATGCCCAGTCTGGCCGGGCCAGCCGATGACGGCTCACTGGGGGATCGAGGATCCTGCCGTCGTTGATGGTAGCGATGAAGAAAAACGCCGCGCCTTTTCAACGGCTTTCGCACAGCTCTACCGGCGCATTGCCATATTCTTGAGCCTGCCATTCGCCAAGCTTGACGCGATGGCGCTTAAAAAGGAACTGGACAATATCGGCCGCCTGCGCGAACAGCATCAATAATCAGCATTCATCTCAAGAAAATATCATGACACAGCCGAAAAACGTTTTAGTACTCTGCACCGGAAACTCCTGCCGTTCCCAGATGGCCGAAGCCATTCTCAACCATGATCTCGCCGGCAAGGTTAGCGCCAAGTCGGCCGGTACCCGTCCCCAGCCCAAGGTTGCCGATGGTGCGATCGAGGCGTTAAGGCTGGCCGGTCTTCCAACTGAGGGACTGTATCCCAAGGATGTGGATGTTTTTCTGAACGAACCATTTGGTCTGGTGGTGACGGTCTGCGACAACGCCAGGGAAGCCTGCCCGATTTTTCCTCGCCCTGTTCCGCAGATCCATCTTCCGTTCCACGATCCCCACGGCGAACCGCTGGAAAGCTTTGTTCGAGTACGTGACGACATCAGAGCCCGCCTTCTGCCGGCAGTCCGGCAGGCGCTCGGTTTATAGCCATGAGTGCCCAGTGTGAAATCGCCGTGAAAGCCGGAACCGGTGCGCCGATGAGCATTTTCGAGCGTTATCTGACCGTCTGGGTTTTTCTCTGCATCGTGGCCGGAATTACCCTCGGACAGTTGGCACCGGCTTTATTCCAGGCTATCGGCCGGATGGAAATCGCGCAGGTCAATCTGCCGGTCGGCTTGCTGATCTGGGTGATGATCATTCCGATGCTGGTCAAGGTCGATTTCGGCGCCTTGCACGAGGTCAGGCAACATGTGCGCGGCATCGGCGTCACACTGTTCGTAAACTGGTTGATCAAGCCGTTCACCATGGCGTTTCTCGGCTGGCTGTTCGTGCGCAACCTGTTTGCCCCGATGCTGCCCGCAGACCAGATCGACAGCTACATCGCCGGACTGATACTGCTGGCGGCTGCACCCTGCACGGCGATGGTGTTTGTCTGGAGTCGTCTGTCGAACGGCGATCCGCTGTTCACTTTATCCCAGGTGGCGCTCAACGATACGATCATGGTTTTCGCCTTCGCACCCATCGTGGCCTTGTTGCTGGGCATCTCAAGCATACATGTGCCCTGGGATACCCTGTTCACGTCAGTCCTTCTGTATATCGTGATTCCGGTCATCCTGGCGCAATTGTGGCGCAAGCATCTCCTGAGCAAGGGGCAGGAACACTTTGACGCGGTCATGGAAAGGATCGGCCCCTGGTCGATCTCGGCACTGCT
>CAZCKZ010000183.1:0-4473 GCA_964499395.1 uncultured Gallionella sp.
GGGACATTGCTGCGGCTATGCGATGAGGAACCGGGTGGACGATGTCGGCTTCATCAACGATCTGATCGACAAACTCATCAAGGATTACCCGGTCGACCCCAGGCGTGTCTACGCAACCGGCATGTCCAACGGAGGCATGATGACGCACCGGCTCGGCATAGAGCTCCCAAAAAGGCTTGCTGCAATCGCGCCGGTCGTCGCGTCGCTGTTCGGCGATGAAACCATACCGCAGCATCCGGTATCCGCCCTGATGATCAACGGCATGCTGGACAAACATGTTCCCGTCCAGGGCGGGCCACCCGGCGGGCGTTTTATCGATGCCTGGGATGGCACGCCGATGAAACCTGCCCAAGAGCAGGCTGCATTCTGGGCACGCGCAGACGGTTGCACAGATATGCCTGAACTCGATGATGAAGGGACATTTGTGCTGACCCAATTCCGTTGCCCTGCCGGCAGCGCCGTCGAGATGTACCTGATCAAGGACAACGGCCATGCCTGGCCGGGCGGGCAACAAGGCAGCCGCATGGGAGACAAACCCAGCACGGTGCTGAGCGGCACTGACATCATTTGGGCATTTTTCAAAACGCAGACAAAATAGTTCTTGAGTACAGAGAAACCGGCTGTATTAAGCGCTCTCCAGCACCACAAACGCGACGATCATGTTGCGTTCGTCGCTGATGGAAAGATGGTGGCCGGTGATACCCAGCTGCGCCAGATGGGCGCGCAGCACCGTGTCGAACTGCAGCACCGGTTTGCCGAGACCGTCATGGGTGATGCTGATGCGGCGCAGACTGACCGGATCGCGCAGCCCGCTCCCGACCGCCTTGGCAAAGGCTTCCTTGGCGGCAAAGCGTTTGGCGATAAGACGCGCGGGATTGGAATGTGTGCGAAATTCCGGCAACTCGCCCTCGCTCAGCATATGCGCGGCAAGGCGGTCACCATAGCGCGCAAATATTTTTTCGAAGCGCGCAAGTTCGACGAGGTCCGTGCCGACACCAAAGATCACTGCTGTCCCGCCAGCAACGCTTTCATTTTCCTGATCGCCGCTTCGAGCCCGATGAACAGCGCCTCGGAGATGATGGCGTGGCCGATGTTGAGTTCGTCCAGATGGGGTATTTCGACGACAGGCTGCACATTGTGGTAATTCAGGCCGTGCCCGGCATTAACCTGCAGCCCTTGCGTATGGGCGTGCTCCGCCGCGGTGCGTATGCGTTCCAGTTCATGCTGGCGTTCCGCCACACTGTCCGCATCTGCATATTTGCCGGTGTGCAATTCCACCACCGGCGCGCCGGTGCGGCGCGCCGCATCGATCTGCTTTGCGTCCGGGTCGATGAACAGGGACACACGGATCCCTGCTTCGGCACAGCGCGCGCAGGCAGCCTTGATGTTGTCGAAATAGCGCACCACGTCCAGCCCGCCCTCGGTGGTCAGCTCTTCGCGGCGCTCCGGCACCATGCACAGATCATGCGGCTTGATGCGCAGCGCAATGTTGATCATTTCGTCGGTGACGGCGCTTTCCAGATTCATGCGCGTCTGCAGCATGTCGCGCAGCACTTCCACATCGCGGTCCTGGATGTGGCGGCGGTCTTCGCGCAGGTGCAGCGTAATCGCATCGACGCCGGCGGATTCCGCCAGCAATGCGGCACGCACTACATTGGGATAGGGAGCGCCGCGCACCTGGCGCAGCGTGGCGACGTGATCGATGTTGAGTCCAAGCTTGATCATAGTTTCTGTAACTCCTTAATCAATTCCCGGGTATGCAATATCTTGCCGCCGAGATGATGATTGAGCAATATGCGCATCAGCTGTTTGCTCTGTTGCGCGGTGACCGGGTCGGCATATTCGTCCGCTGCCATGTCCAGCAGTGTCTTGCCGAGCACCGGAAACCCGATGCTATCATCCCCGTCATCCGGCCCGCTGTCATTTGGTAACGGGCCCCGTTCCACGGCATAGCGATAGCAGAGTTCCGCCTGTATCGGCCTGGCGTTGCCGGCTTCACGATCCAGCAGCAGCGCATAGCCCAGTTCCTGGAGCAGGTGCTTTTCGAAGCAGCGCAGCGTGGCAGCATGGTCGGCTTCGTTGGCCAGTCGGTACAGGGTGGCTCTATAGTAATCGAACAACTGCTCGTGCGGGTCGTCGCGCGCCAGCAGGTTGAGCAGCAACTCGTTCAGGTAGAACCCGCACATCAGGGCCGTACCTTGCAGATAGGGCTGCCCGCCCTGCCACTCCGCGCTGTGCAGGGTGCGCACTTCACCCTTGCCGAACCAGCTTAACAGCAATGGCTGAAAATTCATCAGCACGCCGCGCATGCTTGACTTGGGACGCCGTGCTCCGCGCGCCACCATCGCCAACCGCCCGTGGTGCCGGCTGAATACATCGAGTATCAGGCTGGTTTCGCGAAACGGGTAACTGTGCAGCACGAACGCCGGTTCATCCTGCTGCCTGTTCCGTCCCGAAGAAATCATTCGTAACCCGGGGTCATTCATAGCCCAGGCTGCGCAACACGCGTTCGTCATCCGCCCAGCCGCTGCGCAATTTGACGAACACCTCGAGGAATACTTTGCCATCGAACAGCTTTTCCATATCCAGCCGTGCCTGGGTGGCGATCTCCTTGAGCTTCTCGCCCTTTTTGCCGATCAGCATCGCCTTGTGCGCTTCCCGATCGACCAGGATCGCGGCATGGATACGGCGCAGCCTGGGTTGATGCTGGGGGCCTTCCAGCTTGAACTGTTCGATCACCACGCTGGTCGAGTACGGCAGCTCGTCGCCGGTGAAGCGGAATATCTTTTCGCGCAATATCTCCGCCGCCAGGAATCGTTCGCTGCGGTCGGTGATATCGTCCTTGTCATAGATCAGTTCGCCCTGCGGCAGATGACTGCGTATCGCGTCCCGCAGCTCCTCGATCTTGCTGCCGAGCTTGGCGCTGACAGGCACGATTGCGGCAAACTTGAAATCCTGCGCGACCCGATCGGCAAACGCAAACAGCTGTCCCTTGTCGGCAACCTCGTCGATCTTGTTGATCACCAGCAATACCGGGCGGTTATCCGGCAGCAGCTTGAGCACTTCCTGGTCGCGTTCATCGTAGCGCAACGCTTCCAGCACATACAGCACCACCTGCACGTCGCGCAGACTGCTGGTCACCACGCGGTTCATGCCGCGGTTCAAGGCATTGAGGTGTTTGGTCTGGAACCCCGGGGTGTCGACGAACACAAACTGGCTGTGCGCATCGGTGTAGATGCCGTGGATGCGGTGGCGCGTGGTCTGCGCCTTGCGCGAGGTGATGCTGATCTTCTGGCCGATCAGGTGATTGAGCAGCGTGGATTTGCCCACGTTGGGCCGGCCGACGATGGCGATGTAGCCGCTGCGAAATCCTTCAGGTTGTTGCTCTGTCATGTTGTGGCCGGCAGTTGTTGATAGGCCGCCTGCGCAGCCTGTTGTTCCGCATTGCGCCGGCTGGTTCCGGTGCCGCGGGCGGAAATTTTCAGTGACGGGATCGCGCACTCCACCTGAAAGGATTGTTCATGGGCTTCGCCCTGCATGGCAATGATGGTGTAGGTCGGCAACGGCAGCCGTTTGCCTTGCAGATATTCCTGCAACAGGGTTTTGGCATCCTTGCCCTGCGTCTGCACATCAATCGTTGCGAGATAGGGCGCATACAGATTCAACACCGCCTGCTCCGCCTCATCGAAGCCCGAATCCAGCAGGATTGCGCCGAACAGCGCTTCCAGCGCATCCGCCAGTATCGACGGGCGGCGAAAACCGCCGCTCTTGAGCTCGCCCTCGCCCAGCCTTAAATGACTGCCGAGATCGAGCTGCTGCGCAAGTGTCGCGAGCGTTGCTTCCCTGACCAGATTGGAGCGCAATCGCGACAACTCGCCCTCGCTCAGCTGGGGATAATTGCTGTACAGGTATTTGGCAATCACGCAGCCGAGCACGCTGTCGCCCAGGAACTCCATGCGTTCGTTGTGTTCGGCTGCATAGCTGCGATGTGTCAGCGCACGCTGCAGCAGTTGCGGTTGCCGGAACACATAACCGAATTTCTTGCCCAGCGCACTGTTGTGCATGGATTCCTGCGCGCTCCTGCCGACTTTAGTTGGCGGCACTGCTGGGATTGAACTCGAGAAGAAGGCTGATGTTGCCGGCCACCGGGATCCTGACCGAGTAACTGGCACTCAACACCGGCGTCGCGCCATTGCTGGAAATAACAATATCGCTTGATTTGATCGCGGTGATGTCGTCAACCGCAGAGTGCCTGTCAAACGACTGCAAAATGTCGTGGGGTGTGGCATTTTGCATATTCGGGTCATGCGCAATCTCAATGAAGGTATTCCTGATGGTGGCATCCTGAATGTAGGCCGGAATGAGCCTGAATCCGAAAATGGCGCATATCACCAGCAGGAAAGCTCCGAAAATAAACCCGCCGAAACTCATACCGCGCTGTTGAACTGGCATTGCTGTATTCATTTTTTCCCC
>CAZCKZ010000184.1:0-4442 GCA_964499395.1 uncultured Gallionella sp.
CGAGGTGCGTAACGGCTTCGCGTTGCACGGAATTGAGTTTGCTTAACATTCGGGGAGACTTAACATTCGAAGATACTGGGGATGCAAGAGGCGTTGCGCAAGGCCGACATGATACCAAAGCTGGGCGGCTATTATTGAACAGACCCCAGAAAAAACTTTTGTGGACACATGGTTTGAACGTCCTATCCGCGTCTGCCCGGACGAAAATAATCTGCGTTGTCGTAATACGCTGCATGTTCGTTGTCCGCCGCCCACCCCGGTATGCCGAGCAAGGGGACCGGGGAAAGATCGCGGGTATGGCGGCAATGCTCCGGCATCGCCAGGTAGTCGGCCAGCAGGCTGTCCAGATGCCTCAATTGCTCTTCCGGCGTCCGCGAAAAGAATTCCTGCTCCACCTTGATCGGCAAACCCTGTCCGGTCATGCCAACATAGGGTCGCAGCGCCTTCTCGTACAGGCCGTGGCCGAACAGATAGAACCCCATGCTCGCTGTTACCTGCTCGCGCCGTTGCCAGAATAATTCCTTCCATTTGAAATCGCGCAGCAGTCCGGCCAGGCCAGCATCGGCATACACGATGATCACGCCGGATTCATCCAGCAGGGTATTCACGTCGCGCACCGCACCGCGCTGGCTGCCGGCCACGAGGCCATCCGCACCGCCCCCTTCAATCAGCGCTCGGTAATGGCGGCCATTGATGGCCGCCTTGGTTTTGGGAAAGGTCAGCCAAACCAGCGCATTAAACAGATCATGCCAGTTATGCGTGCGCATCTGCACCTCGCCAGTCAGATAGCAGCGCGGTTCATATTGCGCTTCGAAGGACAGTTTGCCGCGCTGCTGCGGCACGAAACGCAGCGGCATCCCATTGTGTACCGTGATGTGAGGATTGCCTGCCATGAGCAGTGCGTTGCAATCTTGCAGCGTCGGAAAATCATCTGGCCCAAGGTCGGCAAGCGCCGGATGCAGCGGTGCGAACAGCGGTGATCGCAGCAAGGCTTCCCTGCTCCATTCCGGATTTTGTTTCATGTGCATGAATGCAAAGAAGGTGCAAGAACTTGAAGATGAATTACCAAGGAACTGCTAGGGGGCAACTTTGACTGGCAAGCCCAGCCTGCCGATGCGGTCGGCAAAACCTTGCAATTGTGTTTCGGTCAAGGCGGACAGGCGCGGCGCTTCAGGCTGCAGAGAAGGGCGTGCCAGACTGTACAGCAGCACGCCTTGCGGCCGATGTCCGTCGCGCAGCAGCGCTGCGACAAATTCCAGATAATCGTCTTCATCCCGGCGCGACGGCGCCTCGCCGTCCAGCGCGAACCAGCAGGTTTGCAGCCAGGTCGGGCAACATGCGATTGCGGCTTCGAGATTGGCGCGGACTTTACTCATGCTGATGCGGATGTCGTTGACGCGCTGAATTCCCGCTTCGCTGGCTCGATCCAGCTTGAACCAGACTTCGCCATTGATCTTCGCCATGTCGCGCAGGCCCTGCCGTACCGAGTTGCGGTACAACAGGCTGCCGTTGGTGATCAACACGGTTTTTACGGTATCCGGCAATCCCGCTTCGCGGCGCACTCGCGCAATGAGTGCGATGACCCGGACAAATTCGGCGCAACTGGTCGGTTCGCCGTTGCCGGAAAGCGCGATGTCATTGATGCGCCGCGCGCCTTCCGGCACACGGCTTTGCATGAAATCGCCGTGCAGCAGCTCATCGAGAAAACCGCGCAATTCGCTTTCCAGAACGGCCAAATCCGCCGCCGGAGCCGCACCACGGGTGAGATCGGGAACCTGGCAGTAGATGCAGCGCCAGTTGCAAGCATTGTTGGTATTCAGATTGATGCCGACCGAAACACCTCCGGCACGGCGCGATACCACCGGGTAGACGTAACGCAAAGCCGCGCTGTCCCGGTCATGGTTGAGGGTGCTGAGTATTTTGGAATTCAATCGGGACTCATAATTTGCCAAGCGGCAGATATTTTGCCGGATCGACCGGCTTGCCGAAACGGCGCACTTCAAAGTGCAGTTCCACCTGGCTTGCATCGGTCTTGCCCATAAGTGCGATCTTTTGTCCGCGCGTGACGCTCTGTCCTTCCTTCACCAGTATCTTTTCGTTATGCGCATAAGCGCTGAGGTAGGTATTGTTGTGCTTGATGATGATCAGCTTGCCATAACCGCGCAAACCACTGCCTCTATAGACCACCTTGCCGGACGCGCTGGCCAGGATCGGTTGCCCGAGTTTGCCGGCGATATCGATACCCTTGCGGCGGTCCGATTCTGAAAATTGTCCGATCAGTTTGCCCGTCGCGGGCAGACTCCATCCCAGCACCGGTTCCTCGCTGACATCAGCGCGATCGTCTCTTGCTGTGGCGGATGCGGCGTGGGGCGCTTGGGCAACCATCGTTGCTGGAGGCGCGGTTTGTTCCTGGATCTTGTCGATCTGAGCCATGGCAGCCGCGCTGTATGGAAGTTTCGCCACCCTGGGTTGATCCTTTACCAAGATATCGATCGGCTTGACTGCAACCGGAGCAACCGCAGCGGCAGGCACGACCCGGTTCGGGAATAGGAGAATTTTCTGGCCTATCGAAATCACGCTGGGATCCCTGATACCGTTCATTTCCGCCAGATCGTGATAATCAAAACCATAATTGAAAGCAATGCTGAATAACGTATCGCCCTTTTGCACGACATACGAGGCGGGGCGCCAATCTTTTTCGCGCGGGGAATTATTTGTTTTGGCCGCATTTCTTTCAGCAGCAGCACGTTCGAAAACCGGTGGGCGTTGTACGCTTGAAGCACAGCCTGCCAATAGTGCCGTTGTCAGCGACCATAAGAGAATCTTGTTTCGTATCATGCCTTGCCCATCAATAAGGGTACGAATTTCACCGGTTCAAGCCGGGTTTCGCGGAATCCGTGCGCGTCGCGCTCAACCAGATACAGCCTTTGCGTTTGCATCCCGACCGGCAACACCATTCTACCACCGACCACCAGCTGCTCCCGCAGCACCGCCGACAGCGCGGGGGCGGCGGCGGCCATGATGATACCGTCAAACGGCCCGGCCTCCGGCAGGCCTGCAGTGCCATCGGCATACCGCACGCTGACATTGCGTATCTTCAGGTCGCTCAATAGCTTTCTGGCGCGTTCGTATAGCGGCTTGATGCGCTCAACGGTATAGACCTCGCGCGCCACCTGCGCCAGCACAGCAGCCTGGTAGCCGCAGCCGGTGCCGATTTCCAGCACGCGGCCAAGCGGGCGGTCTACCCCGTCGCTGGGGGCACGCAGCACTTCGATCATGCGCGCCACGATGTAAGGCTGGGAGATGGTCTGGTTGTAATTGATCGGCAACGACACGTCATCATAAGCACGGCTGGCCAATGCCTCATCGACGAACAAATGGCGCGGCACTTCGAACATCGCCGCCAGCACGACTTCATCCTTGATGCCCTGTTCGCGCAGCCGCTCGATCAGGCGCGCACGGGTGCGCTGAGAGGTCATGCCGATACCATTGAAACTCTTGTTCATCTAACCTTGGTTCAGCCAACCGCGTACCGCATCGAGTTGGCTGTATTGCGTGAGGTCGATCTGCAGCGGTGTGAGCGATACATGCTGCTGCGCGACGGCGTGAAAATCCGTGCCCTCGCCCGCATCCTGTGCCTTGCCTGCCGCGCCCACCCAATACACGGCTTCACCGTGCGGGTTGTCGGCCTTCACCACCGGTTCGGCTTTATGCCGCTTGCCCAGGCGCGTCACATTTATCCCATGCAATTGGTCGTGAGGCACATCCGGCACATTCACATTGAGCAGCCAGGGATGGCTGTGCGTCTGCCTGGCAAAACGTTGCACCAGTTCGGCGGCGATTCTGGCTGCCGTTTCATAGTGAGCGAACTCCTTGCCTACCAATGAAACTGCAATGGAGGGAATGCCAAGCAGAAATCCTTCCATTGCCGCCGCGACGGTGCCGGAATAAATCGTGTCGTCGCCCATATTGGCACCCGCGTTGATACCGGAGACCACCATGTCGGGCTGCTGGTCCAGCATGCCGGTAACCGCCAGGTGCACGCAATCGGTCGGCGTGCCATTGACATAATGAAAGCCATTGGCGGCCCGCCGCAACTTGAGGGGGCGATCCAGGGTCAGCGAATTGCTGGCGCCACTGCGGTCACGTTCGGGAGCAACCACCACGATATCGGCAATCCTGGCCAGATGTTCGGCCAGACAAGCCAGCCCCGGGGAAAAATAACCGTCGTCATTACTGATCAGAATACGCATTGGGAATTAAGGATAGACATGAATTATCGGTGCGATTGTGCCATAAGCCCATGATGAATGGCGAGCTTGCGGAAAAATAGAGGAGGATTCGGGTGACGGAAAATGCGTGCTCGACGATCACATAAACATGCTGAACTGAATACTGAATCTGGTCGGGGCGAGAGGATTCGAACCTCCGACCACTTCACC
>CAZCKZ010000185.1:0-4435 GCA_964499395.1 uncultured Gallionella sp.
CGCATGTGGCCGAGTCTTTCGATTGCGCTGCCGACTTTTCTGGTCGGTCTGGTGGTGTACATCACCTTTGCGCTGCTGATGGCACTGTTTCGAGCTACTGCGCTGGACATGGCGGGTGTGGGGTTGTGCGTGCTGTTGATGTCGGTGTCCGGCTTGTTCTACATCATCGGCGGGCAATTCGTGGTGAGCAAGTTGTGGCATCTGGTGCCGATTTCCGGTTATACGGGCGGGCTGGACAGTTTTAAATTCGTGGCCTTGCCTATCGTGATCGGCGTGATCGGCAGCGTCGGCTCCAACAGCCGCTGGTACCGCACCATCTTTCTTGAAGAAATCGGCAAGGATTATGTGCGCACGGCGCGCGCCAAGGGCCTGTCGGAACTTGCGGTGCTGTTCCGTCACGTTCTGAAGAACGCGATGATCCCGATTCTGACCGGTGTGGTGGTGGTCATCCCGCTGCTGTTCATGGGCAGCCTGCTCACCGAATCGTTCTTCGGCATTCCGGGGTTGGGCAGCTACACCATCGATGCGATCAATGCGCAGGATTTCAGTGTGGTGCGCGCGATGGTGTTTCTCGGCTCGCTGCTGTATATCGTCGGGCTGATTCTTACCGATATCTCCTACACCATGGTGGATCCGCGGGTGCGGCTGTCATGAATTTCATGCCGGTTATCCTGTGGAGCGACGCGCTGGTGTTTCTGCTGATTGCGGCAGGCATTGCCAGCGCGTGGTACGTGCGACAGCGCGAGCATCTGTTGTTGCCATGGCGGCGCGTGGCGCAGAATCCTACCGCGATGGTTTCACTGCTCGTTCTGTCGCTCTTTTTTCTGGTCGGGCTGCTGGATACGCTGCACTACCGGGCCGCATTGCCGGAAACAAATAACGCGGGAACGGTCTACTCGCCGGAAGTGTTGAGCGTGTTCGACAAGCTGGTTACGCCGTTGCGCACACAAACCGAGAAAACCTATTCCGCGCCATTGGCTGTGACGCTGTATGCCAAGGAGAGCGTGATAGACAAAAGTGGTCACGTGCTGCGCGACTATCCGCGCTTGCGTTACGGCGGCGCCCATCTGACGAATGTGAGCCAGCGTGATGGTGACGTACTTTGGCGCGGTTTGACCGGTGCGCTGACGGGATTGGCGGCGGGATTGTTGGTTGTGCTGGGCAGCAAACGCTGGCTTGCACGGCGCGGTTGGCCGATGCGCGCGCTGCTGATTGCCACGCTCATCATTTCGGTTCTGATCGGCATGACCGCCAGTCTTGCCGCCGCTTATCACGTGCTCGGTACCGACAAGGTCGGGCAGGATGTGTTGTACCTGTCGCTGAAAAGTATACGCACCGGACTGATCATCGGCACGGTTACCACGCTGGTCACTCTGCCGCTGGCCTTGTTGCTGGGCATCGCTGCGGGATATCTGCGCGGCTGGGTGGATGACCTGATCCAGTATATTTATACCGTACTCAGTTCCATACCCAGCGTGCTGCTGATTGCGGCGGCGATGTTGATGATGCAGATGACCATCGAAAAGCATGCCGACTGGTTCCAGACTTCCGCCGCACGCGCCGACGTACGCCTGCTGGCGCTGTGCCTGATCCTCGGCGTGACCAGCTGGACTAGTCTGTGTCGCCTGATGCGCGGCGAGACCCTCAAGTTGCGCGAGATGGAATACATCCAGGCGGCACAGGCTTTTGGGGTATCGCCGTTCCGTATTTTGACGCGGCATATCATGCCGAACGTGATGCACATCGTGCTGATTTCCCTAGTAATGGATTTCAGCGGGCTGGTGCTGGCCGAGGCGGTATTGTCCTACATCGGTGTGGGTGTGGATCCTTCGATGATCAGCTTCGGCACGATGATCAACGCGGCTCGGCAGGAGATGGGGCGCGATCCCATGGTGTGGTGGTCGCTTGCTTCGGCATTCGGCTTCATGCTGGCATTGGTGCTGGCGGCGAATCTGTTTGCCGATGCGGTGCGCGATGCGTTCGATCCGCGCCTGAACCGTACCGGGGTGGCGGCATGAACACGGTGCGCGCAGCGCCGGTGCGGGTAATGCCGCCGGCCACCGAAGTCCCTGAATTCAAAATTTCGTTTGTCGATGATGAGGTGGCGGCATGAACACGGTGCGCGCAGCGCCGGTGCGGGTAATGCCGCCGGCCACCGAAGTCCCTGAATTCAAAATTTCGTTTGTCGATGATGAGGTGGCGGCATGAACACGGTGCGCGCAGCGCCGGTAACAAAGTCAGGCAATCCACTGAGCGATGAACCGCTTGTGGAGTTGACACTGCCGGCAATGCCGCCGGCCACCGAAAAAATCGTCCAGTGTGGTGATTCGAATCACAAGATTGAGGTGGCGGGCTGATGGGCGATATTCTCCGCGTCTCCGGGATGGTAACGCAGTTGCGCAATGGCGCGCGTATCGTCGACGACATTTCTTTCAACATCAGGGCGGGCGAGACGTTTGTGCTGGTCGGGGAATCCGGCTGCGGGAAATCCATGACCGCACTGTCGCTGCTGCGGCTGTTGCCCGATGGGGTCACAAATGCGGGCAGTGCGGCGCAGCTGGATGGCATCGCACTGTTCGGCTTGCGCGAGCGCGAGATGCGCGACCTGCGCGGCGGCATGATGGCGATGATCTTTCAGGAGCCGGGATTGAGCTTGAATCCGGTGATGACAGTTGGTCGGCAAATCTCTGAAGTATTGGGGTTGCATCGGGGTATTCGCGGCAAAGCTGCGCGACTGCGTTGTGTGGAGCTGCTGGATCAGGTCGGCATCCCGGATGCCTCGCGGCGCGCGGCGGAATATCCGTTCCAGCTTTCCGGCGGCATGAAGCAGCGCGTGATGATTGCGATGGCGCTGGCCGGACAGCCAAAATTACTGATTGCGGATGAGCCAACCACCGCACTGGATGTCACGATACAGGCACAGGTTCTGCAACTGCTGCGGGACACCCAGGCTGACAGCGGCATGTCGCTGTTGCTGATTACGCATGACCTCGGTGTGGTGGCGGAAATGGCACATCAGGTGGGGGTGATGTATGCAGGACAAATTGTCGAGCAGGCCAGCCGAACCCGGTTGTTCGACCAGCCGCTGCATCCCTACACGCAGAAACTGTTCGCCGCACTTCCCGATGCAACACGCCGCAATCAAACATTGACCGCCATTCCCGGCAACGTACCACCGCTGGGCAGCGTCACGCAGGGTTGCCGCTTCGCCGCCCGTTGCGACAAGGCCTGGTCGCTGTGCAACGATAAAACACCGGATTGGACAGTGGTCGGAGAAGGGCATGGGGTGAAGTGTCATCTTTATCAGGTGCAAGGGACAGGATTCAATGCGCAAGGTGCAAGTAGCGGGGCTCGTGGGCCGGATCAACATGAGGATTCCAAACCTGACTTGCCCTCTGCACCCGGCCCCATGCTCCTTGAAGTCTCCGACCTTAAAGTCCATTTCCCTATTCGCAAAGGCGTGTTGCAGCGCGTGGTCGGGCAGGTAAAGGCGGTGGATGGGGTGTCGCTGGATATTCCACAGGGGCGCACCCTGGCGCTGGTGGGCGAATCCGGATGCGGCAAGACTACGCTGGGCAAGGCGCTGTTGCAGTTGATCGAGCCCATTGCGGGCAGCGTGCAATTTGCCGGGAGAGAACTGATCGGATCCGATACCCGTGAACAGCGCGCCTCGATACAGATGGTATTCCAGGATCCCTATGCTTCGCTGAACCCGAAAATGCGTGTTGCGGAAATCCTCGAGGAAGGGATGGCCGCGCTGAATATCGGGAGCAACAGTGCGGCACGCCAGGCACACATCGATACTTTGCTCGATCAGGTTGGTCTTGCACGCGATTCCAAGTGGCGTTACCCGCATGAATTCTCGGGCGGGCAGAGGCAACGGATCGCCATCGCGCGTGCGCTTGCTGTTTCGCCGCGGCTGTTGATCTGCGACGAACCGACCAGCGCGCTGGATGTATCGGTCCAGGCGCAGATTTTGAACTTGCTGAAGTCTTTGCAAGAAAAATTTGAACTTAGCTATTTGTTCATTACTCACAACCTTGCGGTGGTTGAGTATCTTGCCCATGAGGTGTGCGTGATGTATCTCGGGCGCATCGTGGAACGCGGTACCGCAACAGAAGTGTTGCGCGCACCAAAGCATCCCTATACGCGGGCGTTGTTGTCTGCCGTTCCACGCATTGACGGTGCGAAAAGAGAGCGCATCAGGTTGGAAGGGGACTTGCCGTCACCGGCCAACCCGCCGCAAGGTTGCCATTTTGCACCACGCTGTGCGCAAGCTTCGGAGCAATGCCGCAAGCGTTATCCGCCAGCGACCAGTCATTCGCCAACGCACAGCGTGCATTGCTATTTGTATGCAGAGAGTCCGGGTTGACGACAGTGTATTTTAGGTTTACAAAGGTAACAGGTTCTCCGATGTTAGACGGGGATTACAGCG
>CAZCKZ010000186.1:0-4431 GCA_964499395.1 uncultured Gallionella sp.
CAGCTTTACGCATTCACCGTTGCTGCTGCTTATCACAGCACTGGACGCCATAGTTATTGGACTGACGTGGATCGAGTACCAAAATTTGCGGGATATTTTGGCCAATGGACGAAAGTGA
Source organism: uncultured Gallionella sp. (assembly GCA_964499395.1). Taxonomy (GTDB): domain Bacteria; phylum Pseudomonadota; class Gammaproteobacteria; order Burkholderiales; family Gallionellaceae; genus Gallionella. Next base: position 119 of record CAZCKZ010000186.1, read on the forward strand.
TTTGTGGCCAACTGCGATTCTAGCTAAGGCTTAGCGTAAGATTAGATTGGTGTTAACCCGCCATTGACACAGTTCAAGCATGATCATTTGGCTTGAAAAGATGTTTTTGCGGATTATGAGTCCTCTCTTGGCCAAATAGCAGACAGTCGTAGAACCAATTAACATGGCTTTGGCCGAGAACTGGACGGTCATAGCAAATCTTTTGATTGATCACTTCTGGTAATGGGCTAATTACTTAGTGTCAAGTATGTTTCCAGAAAGCTGCAAGTCGTAATGGGCATGCCTTGACCAACAGCAAGCCTAGTAATTTTCATTGATTCGCAAAACTACATTGCTTCTCGTCGGTGTTTAATCTTCTTTACTGTTTTATCGGCGACATAAGCGGCGAACTCTCCGGCGTTGTCATAGCCTTGCGCACAGACAAACTCGGCAAGCGCTTCGATCAGGTTGCGGGTCTGTTCGATCTCGGCGAAGCTGCGTCCGCAGGTCAGGCACTTTTCGCCATCGTCGCGGCAGGCGGTCTTGCCTTTGCAGGGATTGAAGGTGCTCATGCCGGATTGCCTTCGGCATCGAAATTCAACATGGTGATTTCGCCGTCGATGCCGGTGATCTCCGCGTGCTTCAGCCTGCCATTGTCGTGATACCCGTAGCTATGCGTCAGTTCTGTCTCGCCATAAGCGATCTTCTCGAATCCGGTGATGCGATCCTGCGTGTCGAAATAGCCCCGGAAGTAGGTGTTGCGGTTCTCGACTTCGCTGCCTTCCAGCTGGTTGACCAGCTTGAAGGGCAGCTTCACGCCTGTGTAAGTGACAAAGAACCGGCTGGTTCCTTTGCATTCGCCATCCATTCCGGTCAGGCGCGCAGCAGTGCCTTGACGAGTCTTTCGGAAAGCTGGTCGGCGGTGAATTGCGGCTCGTTGGGCGGATACATTTCATCCTCGATGAAGTTGAATCCGCTGTCGCGTGCAAGCGCGAGGAGTTCGCGCACCTTCTGGCAGGCGAGGAGTTTTTCTTTCAGTTCGGGTTCTGCCATGGCTTTGTCGGAGAAAGCCTTGATGTCTTTGATTGCCATTTTTGTTCTCTAAATAGTTGTTGTCGGAAATAAAAATACCGGGATGTATCGCACCCCCTGTTCGCACGCCGGTCAAATTGTCATTTTGCTTTTTCTCCCCTGTTGTAATAAGTCTGTGGGTTGTAATAAGTCAGAGGGTGAGAAGGGATGTCTGGAGGCTCCCTTATATCTGCCTGACCCTGATGTTCAGTGTCTGGATGCGATAGGCGATCTGTCTGGGCGTCATATCCAGCAGGCGCGCGGCTTTGGCTTGCACCCAGCCGGCCTGTTCAAGCGCGGCGATGACTCGATCGCGTTCGTCCAGATTGGGGTCATCGAGGTCAAGGTTCTGAACAGTCCCGCGGCTCGCTGAAATTTTTTCATCGATTCCGGTAAGCAGGATGGCATCGCGGTCGATCTCGTCGCCTTCGGTCATCACTGCGGCACGTTCCAGGCAGTTTTCCAGTTCGCGCACGTTGCCCGGCCAGTCGTGATGCATCAGCACGCGCAACGCGTCGTCGGTCAGGTTGAGCTGACGGCCCTGTTGCGTGCCGATTTTTTCAACCAGGAAACGCGCGATGTCGGGAATGTCTTCCATGCGTTCGCGCAACGGCGGCAGGTACAACGGCATGACGTTGAGCCGGTAATACAAATCCTCGCGGAATTTCCCGGCTTCCACTTCGGCTTCCAGATCGCGGTGGGTGGCGGCGACCACGCGCACATCGACTTTGAGGGTGCGTGTGCCGCCGACTCTTTCCAGTTCGCCTTCCTGCAACACGCGCAGCAGCTTGGCCTGGAACGAGGGAGAAATGTCGCCGATTTCGTCGAGGAATACTGTGCCGCCTTCGGCCTGTTCGAAGCGGCCTTTGCGTTGCGCCACGGCACCGGTGAAGGAGCCTTTTTCGTGGCCGAACAACTCTGATTCCAGCAGCGTCTCCGGCAGGGAAGCGCAGTTGAGTTTGACAAAATTGCCGCGCGCGCGCGGCGAGTTGTAATGGATGGCATTGGCGATCAGTTCCTTGCCGGTTCCGGTTTCGCCGCGTATCAGCACCGTGGTGTTCCACTTGGCGACCAGCCGCACCTGTTCGAAGATGCGGCGCATGGACTGGGTGTGGCCGATGATGTTGTCGAACCCGAATTGTCCGCGCACGGTGCGGCGCAGCACATCGCGCTCTTCGGTGAGTACCCGTTTTTCCTGCGCGACATCCTGCGACAGGCGCACGCTCTGGCCGATCAGATTGGCGACCATTTCCAGGAAACGCTCGTATTCGCTGAGCAGTATTTCCGCGCCGGGCGCGGGCTGTGCAGCCAGCACGCCGACCACCTTCTTGCCGATCCGGATCGGCACGCCGACGAATGCGCCCATCGGGTTGTAGATGCCGAGGCGGCTGAGAAAGCGCGGCTCGTCCGCGATGCGTTCCACCATGATGCTGTTGCCGGTTTTCAAAATCGTGCCGACGACGCCTTCGCCGGGGAGATAACTGACTTCTTCGGTGACCTTGTCCGATACACCGTATACCAGCGATACCTGCAACTCGCCGCTTTCGGCATCTATCAGGCTGACCATGCCGCGTTCCAGTCCGACGGTTTCATGCAGCGCATGCAGTACGCCGTCCAGTGTTTCCTGCAGATTGAGCGAGCGCGACAGCACCTTGCTCACGTGATACAACGATTCCAGTTCGGTGCGCAATAATTCGAGTTCCAGTTCCGACCAGCCTTCCCGCTGTGCGTTGGAATCTTCAGGTTTATTGGCCATGTCCGCCTCCTGATGCCCGCGGCAATTGCACGCGCACGCGGCAGCCGTTCCGGAAATCCGGATCGATGTCGATGGTTCCGCCGTGGCGCGCCACCACATCCTGCGCCATTGCCAGTCCCAGGCCGAGATGTTGCTGCGCGGCTCCCTTGGTGGTGAAGAACGGCTGAAATACCTTGAGGCGCAATTCGTCCGGGATGCCAAGGCCGCTGTCCTCGACGAACACCTCCATGCAGTCTGGACGGGTAACGCAGGCGATGCGCAATTCGCGGCGCGGGCCGCGTTGTTCATTGATCGCTTCGACCGCGTTGGTGATGAGTTGCTTGAACAGATTGGACAGTTGCGCGGGATGCCCGAGTATGGCTTCGGATTTTTGGTCTGGTTCGGAGTCGGTGTGGGGCTGCCATTCCACCACGATGCCCGCACCGAGCAGGCTGGATGTGGAAAGCTTGAGCACATCCGACAATATCTCGTTGAGATTCACGGGCTGCATTGTTTCGGCGGCCTGACCGGGGATGCAGGCGCGCAGCGTTTCCAGCGCTTCACGGCTTTTCAGGATCGCTTCTTCCAGCGCAGTTTCGGCGGGCAGTTCGCTGCCGGGTTCGCGGCGCCGTTCCAGCATGTTGGTCACGGCGGCCAGCATGTTGAGCGGCCCTTCCAGTTGATATACCGCGCCGGTCAGCGTTTCGCGCAGCCCCTGGATACGTTCCTGTTCCGACAATAGCGCGCGCAGGCTGTTGATGCGTATCGCTTCCTGCTGGCGTTTGAGTTCGCTGATGTCCTGTATGGTGAGCAGCAGGTAATGGCGCCGCAGTGGTTCGTAAAATGCATCAGCGCCAACATCGAATTCCTCGAACCAGGAGACCGCACAGGAAAACCAGCGCGAGGCGCGTTTGGGCAATTCCAGGCAAATCTCGCGCGCGGCGATGTTGCGGTGCTTGGCATGCGCCTGTTCGAAAGCCTTGCCCATTTGCGCGCGGATATCGGCGAGCAGCCTGGTGGCCGGCTCATTGCCCAGGTCGGCGATCAGCTTTTTGTATTCCTGGTTGTCGAGCAGCACGTGTTCCTGTTCGTCCAGCAACACGATGGCGACTTGCGCCGCGTCCACCACCGATTCGATCAGCGTTTTCTGGTTCTGTACCTGCCGTTCCAGACGGTGCACTTCGGTAACGTCACGATGCATGCCGAGATAGTGCGAGGTGTTTCCTTCCGCATCCACCACCGGGGAAATCGTCAGTTCGGCCAGATAGCGGTTACCGTCCTTGCGCTTGTTCACCAGCAGGCCGTTCCAGGGACGCTGCCGCTTGATTTGCGCCCACATGGTTTCGTACACCAGTTTGGGCGTCACCCGGTAGGACAGCAGGGATTCATTGCGCCCCAGAATTTCGTTCATCTCATAGCCTGACGTGCGCTGAAATGCCGGGTTCGCATACAGGATGTGGGCATGCGCATCGGTGATGGAAATCGCCAGCGCCGCTTGCTCGACAGCCTGGCGGAAAACATGCGGCGG
>CAZCKZ010000187.1:0-4410 GCA_964499395.1 uncultured Gallionella sp.
CCACTTTCATCGCCTCATCGATCGGGATGGAAAATGAAAGACCCTGATATCCGCCGCTCTGGGTGTAAATCTGCGAATTAATACCGATCACTTCCCCGTTCAGGTCGAACAGCGGTCCGCCTGAGTTGCCCGGGTTGATGGGTACATCGGTCTGCAGGAAAGGCGTGTAATTTGCATCTGGCAGGGAGCGTGATTTTGCCGAAACGATTCCCGCCGTCACGCTGTTATCAAAACCGAACGGCGATCCGATCGCGACCACCCATTGGCCAACGCGAACATTTTTTGGATCGCCTATCTTGACTGTCGGCAAGCCCTTGGCGTTGATCTTCAACACCGCCACATCGGACGGTTTGTCGATACCGATGACTTTTGCCTTGAACTCTCTTTTGTCGGTGAGTTTGACGATTACTTCATCGGCATTTGCCACCACATGCGCATTGGTGAGAATCACGCCATCGGGGCTGACGATGAAACCCGAACCGAGGCCATGGGTGGGTATGCTGTTATGCGGGGCCGGCACCTGAAAGTGCCGGAAGAATTCATAGAAGGGATCATTCGGATCCATTTGCGGTAATCCCTGAAACCCGGAAAATCCGGTCTTGACTGTTCCCGAGACACTGATATTGACCACAGCCGGCCCTTGCTGGGCTGCGATCGATTCAAAATCCGGCAGCGCGACGGATGACTTCTGCAGCGTTCGACTTGTAACCGGGGTTACGATTGCGGCCGTATTCGTTGTAGCGCTCGCCTCACTGACGGGAGAAATTCCCCAATAGACATAACTTCCTGTCATCGTCGCAGCGACGACCGAAACAAAGACGCCAAACTTGGCAAACTTCGGCAAAAATTTTAATTTCATCTTTCCAACTCCTCAAATATCAGCAAAGATCATGACCGCCGCTCATTGCGGCGAAAAATCACACCTGGACGGGTTATTTGCACACCAGTTGGTTTCTTGCATGGCCGTGAAGTTCGGGAGAAATTGCAACAAATTGTTACGCGGCTTCCTGTGAGCGTTGCGCTGAAGCGGCCTTAGTGCCCAGCTGCCGGATCCAGGCCTAATTATTCGGGTGTGTTAAAACCGGATGCGTACCAGGTTATCAATCACGATTCCGGAAAATACCGCTGCGCCGAACCAGTTGTTGTGCAGGAACGCCTTGAAGCATTGCTCACGTTGCCGCCCGCGAATCAGCGTGTAGTGGTAAATTGCGATGCACGCCGCAGCCAGCAGTCCCGCGTAATAAGCCCAGCCCAGACCCGCCATCTGTCCCGCCAGTGCAAGCAACGCGAGCGTGATGGCATAGCATCCCATCACCGCAGCCACCTCGTGCCTGCCGAACAACAATGCCGCGGAATGGATGCCGAGATGAATGTCGTCGTCCCGGTCCACCATCGCGTATTCCGTGTCATAGGCGATCGCCCAGAAAACATTGGCGACGAGCATCAGCCATGCCACCGGCGGCACGCTGCCGAGTTGCGCGGCGAATGCCATCGGGATGCCGAAGCCGAACGCGATACCGAGATAGGCTTGCGGGATCGCAAGGAAGCGTTTGGTGAACGGGTAACTGGCTGCAAGAAACACCGCCGGGAATGACAGCAGCAGCGTCAAAGTATTCAACGGCAGGATCAATACAAATGCAAGCAGCGAGAGGCTCACCGCCAGCCAAACCGCCTCGCGCGGCGCAATGCGTCCGCTGGTGACAGGTCGATCCCGGGTGCGCTGCACGTGCTTGTCGAAATCGCGATCCGCATAATCGTTGATTGCGCATCCGGCGGAGCGCATCAGCACCGTGCCCAGCACAAAGATCAGCACAATGTACCAGGCCGGATGCCCAGCACCGGCGATCCACACGCCCCACAGGGTCGGCCACAACAGCAGCAGGATACCGATGGGGCGGTTCAGCCGGGTGAGCTGCAGGTATAGCGAAAATCGTTCAGAGAGAGTCATTGCTTCAATAAAAACAAATAATTCATCCGGCCCGGCATCGGACAGTAAATTGATCGGTAGCGGAATGATACTGGACGCCAGTCATCAAATGTGACCATGAAGTTTTATTTCATAATGAAGAAAAGCCGCCCTGCCGTGCCTCCCATACAGACTTCAAACTAAAACTGCACCTGTGCCGACAGATACCGCCATTGTCCGGATGGCAATTTGCCCATGGACACGCGCCCGATACGGATGCGTTTCATCGCCAGCGCCTGCAGCCCGACGCGCTGGCACATGTGCGCGATCTGTCCGGGTTGCACGCCCTTGAGGGCGAAGCGCAACCGGGTTTCGTTTTGCCAGCTGACCTTGATCGGAAGCAATGCGCGTCCGTTGAACGTGAGTCCGTGGTTGAGCAGCTTGAGCCCGTCAGGGGTCAGCTCTCCCGCGACCTCGACGATGTATTCCTGCTCCAGTGAAGAGGCATCCTCACCGAGCTTGCGCGCCGCGCGCCAGTCCTGGGTGAACAACACCATACCACTGGCATTTCTTTCCAAAGGTATGTGCTGAGTGAGCCTGAGGAAGTGTTGCTTGAGCATATGAATGCCAGAGGGATCGTCTGCAGCGCGTGTTTCGGCGCGTATCAATTGCAGTGCGGCGCTGGGATTGATAGCTGTATCAGCCGGCTGGTGCAGCATGATGGTGGCGGGTTCCAGCGGTGTGAGGGTGGCTTCGGGGTGTAGCTCGATGTTTTGTTCCGACACCATGAACTGCGGTTCTTCCACTACCTGTCCATCCACTCTCACCCAGCCGCCTGCAATATAAAGCTCAGCCTCGCGGCGGGAGCAGGGCAGTGTTGCGGCGAGGCGTTTTGCGAGACGTACGGGAATGGTCATAACAGGTGCACCAGGACTTACGGATGCGCATTGTAATCGCTCAGCCTCTGCGAATGGCTTCGGCATCATCCGTATATTCAGTAGCACAATCTCTCAGGATTACAGGCCGGTTATTTCAAGATCGCTTCAAGATCCGGCAGTGCTGCTTCCATCGCGCGTTTGCCCTCCGCGATCGCTTCTTTGGAACGATGAAAATCAAGCAGCCCAAGTTGGGCCAGGCGCGGCGAAACGATCACATCCGGCGGATCTCCGGACATGCGGCTGCGGCTGATGCGCTGCTGCATGATATTGATACTACTGGTTATCACGTCGAGTATGGAGGGAAGCCTGGGCTCATCGTCTGCGCGCTCGGGAATGAAAGCGCCCAGATTCTCCTGCAGCTTGCGCATCCATTCGCTGATCTCGCCGGACGTCGTTTCCTTTTCGGGCTCCTCTGGATGATGTCGGCCCAACCGGTTTGAGTTGAGATCGACTGCAATCACGATATCGGCGCCCATCGCGCGTGCCAGCGATACCGGCACCGGGTTGACCAAGCCGCCGTCCATCAGAATCCTGCCGTCGTGTACCACCGGCATAAACAACGCGGGGAGCGCAATGGACGCGCGCACGGCTTCAATGGTGGAACCCTCGCGCAACCAGACCTCCGTGCCGTTGTGCAATGCGGTGGCTACTGCGGCGAATGGAATGGCCAGTTCTTCAATCGGACGATCAATGAAACTGCGGCGAAAGAATTCCATCAACCGTTCGCCCTTGATCATCCCGCCATTCATTCGCACATCCATGAACGAGATCACATCCGCAATGCCCAACCCGCGCAGCCATTTCTCGAAGTTTTCCAGCTCGTCCGCTGCGTAAGCCGCTCCCACCAGCGCGCCTATCGACGTGCCGCACACCATATCCGGCCGGATACCAGCATCCTCCAGAACACGGATAACGCCCAAATGCGCCCAACCGCGTGCCGAGCCGCTGCCCAGCGCGAGTCCCACTCGCAATTTGCGTGATGCATTCATGCGTGATCTCCTTGCAAAACCGCGATTAATCCACACTGTCACACCAGATGATGACCCGCGCCATGACAATCATCAAATACATGCACTGAACGATATTGGTGTACGGGAAATTCGTCCTGCAATTATGCCGCGCTACTGAATTTACATCCGATGACCCCGACAGTGTAAACCCTCAGTGGTGGCGATCATCTGTAAAATACATGCATGGACACAAATAAAGAACCGGCAACACGCCCCGCTTTGGAGGGCATCACGCTTGAGGTTATGGTCACGCAGCTTTCCGAGTGCATGGGTTGGGAGGCAATGGGTGCAGCTGTGCCGATACGCTGCTTTACCCACGATCCGAGCATCAAATCCAGCCTGAAATTCTTGCGCAGAACGCCTTGGGCGCGCGCCAGGGTGGAGGAGTTGTATCTGGCCCGGATAAATCGCTAGAACCGTACTGGACAGGGCTGGAACCAGATCGATTATTTGTGCATCAGGTTGAGTTGTCTGGCGATGATGTCATGATTCAGCCAGAGTACCGGTCCGGCGGGATTGGAGGTCTCATGGAACATCAGCGGTCCGGTTCCTTCCA
>CAZCKZ010000188.1:0-4410 GCA_964499395.1 uncultured Gallionella sp.
GATGGCAGCTACGGCGGGAAGAAGCGGGTTGTTCATGGATTTAACGGCCAGAGAAGCATCGTTGCCATGGCGCAGTGGGTTGAGGTGCAGGATGGATGTACCCTCGCGCCGCACCAGCAAGGTTTCGCCGCTGGGGCTGGCCGTCGGCCAGGTCTGGATCATGGGGTACAGGAATCTTTCGGGCATGGTGCGCAGTACCATCGTGGCCACCGGACGTTTACCGTGTTGGTCCGAAACGAGGAGCGGAACGATCCAGTCCAGGTGGATGCGGCCCGACTCATCGCGGTACAGATTGCTGCGTTCGATCTGTTTACTGTCTAACGATTCATGCATCAGATTCCGGATTGGCTGGGATAATTCCACATTTTTGCCCAGCGAGGTTATCAACCGGCCGCCGGTATCCAGTAACATGATGCTGTCAAAGCCGTTGTCAGCCTGTATTGAGGCAAGCTGAACCGTGATTTGCTTGAGCAGCCCTGCATCGTGCTTTCGACTCAGAAGAAAATGATTAACATCACGGGCGAAACCCGCATCGGCAATCAGCCATTGCGCGTCATCGTTTCGCTCGTTCAGCCAGTTTTCAATTTCTTCGGCCTTGAATTGCGCAATCGACTTTAAATTATTGAAGGTATTCTTTTCGATTTGCGGAACATTCAGTTCGTAGACAACAAAACCGATCAGGGGCACAAGCAATACCAGTGCAATGAAAATCAGTACCAGCCGGATTGTTTTGGGCGAAGCGGGGAGTTCTGTCTGATCGGTTGCCGGCTGCATTGCATGGGACTCGTGCCAGTGATTGAGCAGCAGATAGAGCAGCCCGCTGGTTACGGCGACGAAAGCCAGTCCCTTGGCCAGCTCGATGCGGCTCTGGAGCAGCGGGTCGTCGACGGTGATTGCCAGCAGGTGGCCGGACAATATGATCCACAATGCAGCAATGATTGCATATAGCAAGGCAATGCCTGCGGGTGTGCGGATACCGGGCATCTGTCGTTTGCGACTTGATGGCATCATTGTCACGGTACTTTTTGGATTGTTGACCAATTAAGTTTGTTAGATTATGCACTTATATCAATGATTGATAAATATCAATATTGATTGATGATCACCAGTTTGCTTCAGGATTCTGCCGGGATAACCGCTTGAGGGTGAAAAGAGCCGTTATGTAAGTGCATCTTTGTCATTGCAGGGGCGATGTGGTTTAATCGCTTTCATGAAATTTCCCTTTCAAAACGTCGCGCTGATCGGCAAACACAATGTTCCGGAAATTGCGGTGCCATTGTCGCGTTTGGCCGCGTTTTTGACGTCCAGAGGATTGACCGTGGTGGTGGACAGCCTGACTGCCGGGCAACTCAAGGACAGCCCCTATCAGGCGATGAGTCTGGATGAGATGGGCCGCGCGGTGGATCTTGCGATCGTGCTGGGTGGCGATGGCACCATGTTGAATATCGCGCGCACTTTGTCGCCGTGCAATATCCCGTTGGTCGGGGTGAATCAGGGGCGGCTCGGATTTTTGACCGATCTCACGCTGGACAATATGCTGGACAGCATTGCGGCGATGCTGGAGGGCAAATTCATCACCGAGCAGCGCCTGCTGATTTCCGCGCGGGTATTGCGCGACGACGTGGAAATATTCAGAGCCTCGGCTTTCAATGAAGTGGTGGTGCACCGCAACAATATCGGGAGCATGATCGAGTTCGAGGTGCGCATCGACGACGAATACCTGTACAACCAGCGCGCCGACGGGCTGATCATCGCGACGCCAACCGGCTCCACCGCCTATGCGATGTCTTCGGGCGGTCCGATATTGCATCCCAGCCTCGATGTGCTCGAGCTGGTTCCGGTTTGTCCGCACACCTTGAGCAATCGGCCGCTGGTGGTGAAGAGTTCATCGGTGGTGGAAATACTGTTGCATCGTACCGGTGACATGAGCGTGCGCTTCGACAGCCATACCAGCTATGAATTGCAGTTGCACGACAAGATCATCGTCACGCGCCATCCCGACACCGCCTGCCTGCTGCATCCGGCGGGGCATAGCTACTATCACACCCTGCGCGAGAAGCTGCTCTGGAACCAGACGCTCTGATGCCAACCTACTGTGCGGCCCATCTGATGGAACTAGTGGCCATTCCACCAGGTTGCCAGAAAACGGCAACCAAGTGGCTGGTTATGCGGCGTTGCCTGCCCACTTGCTTTCCGTCTGCCAACGATGTTATGCCTCGTCGCGCGTTGGATATTGACCTGCTCGTGACGGTTGCCGGGAGGTGTTAGATGCTGAAATTCCTGGGCATCCGCGATTTCGTTATCGTCTCCTCGCTGGAGCTGGATTTCTCCCCGGGTTTTACCGTGCTGACCGGCGAGACCGGGGCGGGCAAATCCATTCTGATCGATGCCCTGTCGCTGGCGCTCGGTGAACGCGGCGATGCGACCATGGTGCGCAACGGTTGCGAGCGTGCCGAGATCGCCGCCGAGTTCGACGTGAGCGCAATGCCGCAAGTGCAAGACTGGCTGCGCGAGCAGGAACTCGAAGGCGATCCGGGGGTATGTCTGCTGCGCCGGGTGCTGGATGCCGGCGGGCGTTCGCGCGGCTTCATCAACGGACGCAGCGCCACCCTGCAGCAGATGCGTGAAGCGGGCGATCAGTTGCTGGATATACACGGGCAGAACGCGCATCAATCGCTGCTGCGCCCCGATGCACAGCGTGCACTGCTGGATGGATATGCGGGCATCACGGCCGCAGCGGAACAGGTCGCCGCCCTGTATCGCGATTGGCAGGCGCTGCGCCGCCGCCGCATCAGCCTGAGCGAGAATGCCGATGCAGTGGCCGCCGAGCGCGAGCTGTTGCAGTTTCAGCGCAGCGAGCTGGAAGGCCTGGCGTTTGACGCATCGGACTGGAATGCCGTGCAGGAAGACTATGCGCGGCTGGCCCATGCCGCGAGCCTGCTGGAAACCGCGGCTTTCGGCATCGAGACGCTGAGCGAGGCGGATAACGCGTGCCTGACGCAACTCAACGCATTGGCGGCGCGATTGCGCGACGGGATGGTGCACGATGCCAGCCTCGGAGAAACGCTGCAGATGCTGGAAAGCGCACAGGCAGAATTGCAGGAAGCCGTCTATGCGTTGCGTCATTACCAGCAGCGCATGGATACCGACCCGCAGCGCTTGCACATACAGGAACAGCGCATCCAGACTGTGCTGGATACGGCGCGCAAATACCGCGTCGCCCCCGAGCAACTGGGTGAGGCATTGCAGCGCATCATGGCGCGCCTGGAGGAACTGGGCGGCGATGCCGATCTTGCGGAATTGGCGCAGCAGGAAGAATCCGCGCGGCAAAACTATCTTGCCGCGGCGCAGAAACTGACGGCAGCACGCAAAAAAGCGGCCGGCAAACTGGCGCGGGAAATCACCGAATCGATGCAGGCATTGGCGATGGAGGGCGGCAGTTTTGCGGTGGCAACGTTGCCGCTGGCCGAAGCAAGCGCTTACGGTATGGAGGCCATCGAATTCCAGGTCGCCGCCAATCCCGGCGTGCCGCCGCGCAGCCTGGCCAAGGTCGCATCGGGCGGCGAGTTGTCGCGTATCAGTCTGGCGATCCAGGTCGCCACTTCCCAGCTTGCCAGCGTGCCGACGCTGATCTTCGACGAGGTGGATAGCGGCATCGGCGGGCGCGTCGCGGAAATCGTCGGGCATTTGCTGAAAAAGCTGGGCAAGGATTACCAGGTGCTGTGCGTCACGCACCTGCCGCAGGTCGCTGCTGCCGCGGACCGGCAGTGGCAGGTGAGCAAGGCGGTGGAAAACGGCGTCACGCTGAGCCGCATCACCTTGCTGGATGGCAAGCAGCGCGTCGAGGAGATCGCGCGCATGCTGGGCGGGGTGAAGATCACCGAGACGACGCGCAAACATGCGGCGGAGATGTTGGGCTTGGCAGCTTGAGGTATCATACGGCGGCTTTGACTCGGTGTTGCGAAGCATCAGGTGCGGGATAAGCCGCCTCGCACCCGTTCCCGCAACCGGCTGGCTGCGCAATAACCAGCGACTTGGCGAGTATGTTTGGCTCGCCTGGTCGAATGGCTAGTGGTTTTATCAGTAACGTGTCACGGGATGCGGCGGCTTTGAATTTGAATATCGATTAGGAATCTCATGCGCATCAAAATTGTACTGCTTTCCCTGCTGCTGTCATCGTGCACCAGCTTCTACATACCTCTGTTGACGCCCTACAAGATGGACATCCGTCAGGGGAATTTCGTGACGCCGGCGATGCGCGAAAAACTGAAGATCGGCATGACCAAGACGCAGGTGCAATATGTGATGGGCACGGCGTTGATCCAGGATGCATTTCACGAAAACCGCTGGGACTATGTGTACCGCTATGAACATGCCAGGAAAATCGTCGCTAAACAAAAGATGACGCTT
>CAZCKZ010000189.1:0-708 GCA_964499395.1 uncultured Gallionella sp.
CGGACGCATAACGGTCAATATGGGCCCGCCGGTTTTTGACCCTGCGCTTGTTCCATTCGACGGCGGCAGCGGTGCGGCCAGCGAACCGCTGGAAGTCGCCGGAAAAATACTGGAGATCAGCGCGCTGTCGATGGGCAATCCCCATGCGGTTCAGGTCGTTACGGATGTCGAGCATGCACCGGTGGAAAAATTGGGGCCGCTGATCGAACATCATCCGCGTTTTCCAAAACACGTCAATGCCGGTTTCATGCAGGTCATGGATCGCCATTCCCTGCGTCTGCGGGTGTATGAACGCGGTGCGGGGGAAACCCTGTCGTGCGGAACCGGCGCTTGTGCCGCTGTCGTGGCCGGCATACGGCGCGAGTTGCTGGACAGTCCGGCGAACGTTGCCACACGCGGCGGCGTGCTGACCGTCACCTGGGATGGTGACAGCCAGCCGGTGCTGATGACCGGCCCGGCAATCAGCGTATTCTCGGGCGAAATCAATATATAGGGTGAGATTCATGAAAGCAGAAGAAGTCGCGCAGTATTTGCAGAGCAATCCGCAGTTCTTTGAGGAACATATCGAAACGCTGACGCAAATCAATCTTCCGCATCCGCACGGCGGGCGCACGATTTCGCTGAGCGAACGGCAGTTGCTCGCATTGAGGGAAAAGAACAAGGAACTGGAAAAAAAGCTGAGCGAAATGCTGGTGTTTGCGCAGGATA
>CAZCKZ010000189.1:718-4390 GCA_964499395.1 uncultured Gallionella sp.
ACTGCAGCACAAGGTGCATGAATTCGTTGTTGCACTGTTTGCTGCCCGCGACTTGGCCACACTGCAGGAAATGATCCCGCATTTGTTGCGCGATATCTTTTCCATACCGCACACCGCGCTGCGTCTGTGGCAGACTGAACCGCCCAGCGCGGAAGTGCTGGCATTCGCCGATGCACAGCCGCAACCGGTTTGTCTGCATCATGCGGCGCACGATACCGCCTCATGGTTTGGCGAACAGGCCGCACAATTGCACTCTTATGCATACCTTACACTGCATTCGGGCAGTGAGAGTGTTGGTCTGCTGGTACTGGCCAGCGAAGACAAGCAGCGCTTTTATCCCGGGATGGGTACAGTGTTCCTGCAGCGCATCGCCGAAGCGGTGGCCAGTGCGCTACACCCCTATCTGGACCATTGACAGGTTGTTGCAAAACGACCGCTCGTCATGCCGACTTTATTGCCGAACCAACAATACCTGAGCGGCTACCTGGCATGGCTGCGCAACGAAAAACAGTATTCCGAACTGACCGCGGAGAATTACGCACGCGACCTCGGGCATCTGTTCGAACTGGCCGCGGAGACTCCGCTGGCCGATCTCAAGATTCACCACATCCGCCGCTACATCGCGCAACTGCATAGCCAGGGCCTGGGCGGCCGTTCGCTGGCGCGCCTGCTGTCGGCATGGCGCGGCTTTTTCACTTACCTGATGCGCGACCATTGCCTGATCGACAATCCCTGCACCGGGCTGCGTGCGCCAAAATCGCCGAAGACACTGCCGCAAGCCCTGTCGCCCGACGAGGCCGCACGCATGGTCGGTCTGCCGGCCGACACGACGGAAGCGATACGCGACAAGGCGATGTTCGAATTGTTTTATTCCTCAGGTTTGCGTCTGGCGGAGCTGGTCGGCCTTGATCTTGAACCGATGCGCGCAGATATTGCCGCAGGCGAAGTGCGCGTGACCGGCAAGGGCAGCAAGACGCGTATCGTGCCGCTCGGCCGGTTTGCCATCATCGCGCTCAAAGCCTGGCTGGTCGTGCGCGACCAGCTGGCCAAAACCGACGAGACCGCGCTGTTCGTCGGCCAGCGCGGGTCGCGCATCTCCCCGCGTGTGGTGCAGCTGCGCATGAAACAATGGGGCATCAAACAGGGCATCACCAGCAACGTACATCCACATCTGCTACGCCACTCTTTCGCCACCCATGTGCTGCAATCTTCCGGCGATCTGCGGGCCGTGCAGGAAATGCTCGGCCACGCCAGCATATCCACCACCCAGGTCTATACCCATCTCGATTTCCAATATCTCAGCAAGATCTACGATGCGGCCCATCCGCGCGCCAGGAAAAAACCCAAAGAAAAAATATGACCCGTCATATAAAGACGAGGTCACCTTCCATGCCCGACCGCTCGTCGCAAGGTAACCGGGATTTCGCAGCCGCGCCGAACGCGGCTAATCGAAGCGGTACACAAGAAGAAATTCTACCCTCTCCCTAACCCTCCCCCTGCAATAGAAAGGAATGACGGATTGTGGCCGTCTTCTCTTTGGTTATTCTTGCTTCGACTTCACTACGCTACGCTCAGCATGAACGAACAGTTAAGGCAAATTCACCATCGGCTTGAAGCCCAGTTTATCTTGCATACTGTCCGCGCTGCTGCGCGCTTCGCTCTGGCTGGCATAGGGCCCGATATGCACACGGACCAATCCGTCCTTGATGGACAGCTTGAGCTGCTTGCCATTGTCGCCAAGTTCGTTGCGCATCTTTTCCAGATACGCTTCTGCAGCATCCTGTGTTTTGAATGCGCCCAGTTGCAGGTAAACCGCGGTGTCACTGCTTGTCAATGAATCTATGGCGGCGGGCGGAGTCTTGGCAGTCGCGGGCGCAGCCACCGGGATAGCAGCAGCGGAACCCGTGGCAGCAACAGGCGCGGCAACCACAGCGGAGGCCGCAGCAGGAGCAGCAACAGGCGCCAAATTTACAGGCTTGCTGTCCAGCGGTTGGCTTTGCACCGTGCTGGCCGCAATGCTATTCACGGTGACATTCGGATCGATGCTGTCGACTTCCACTTCCGCACTGCCGTCACCAATAATTCCCAGTTTGTATGCTGCGGTATAGGAAAGGTCGATGATGCGATCTTTCATGAACGGCCCCCGGTCATTGATGCGCACGATGACGGACTTATGATTGGCGAGATTCGTCACCCGCGCATAACTGGGCAGCGGCAGCGTGGGATGGGCGGCGGTCATCGCGTACATGTCATAAATCTCGCCGCTCGAAGTGCGCTGGCCGTTGAATTTTTTGCCATACCATGAAGCCATGCCCCGTTCCCTGAAATTTCCAACCACGGTCATCGGCGTGTAGGTCTTGCCCAGTGCGATATAGGGACGATTGGCATAAGGGTGCAGCGGTTCGACTTTTGGTACCGCATCCGGTATCGCATCGAGATTGACGGGGATATCCTTGCCGGGACCGTCTCCGGGGAGGTAGCCGCCTGTGGCCGGACCCGGGGTTGCTGCCTTGCGCTGCGGAATAATGCCGCAGGCAGTGAGCAGGAGTGTTGTTACGATCAAAACCGCGGCTTTTTTATTCATTCAATCTCCTCTTAACCAACCATTTGGCTACCGTTAACCAGCGGCTTGCGCCACCTGTTTTTGGATGCCGGGCGGGTTGGCTGCTTTATCAAGTTTTAACCAATTTCTTGTGCGTCTCTATACTCATCAGCATACCAAAACCGAGCAGCAGGGTCAGCATGGATGTGCCGCCGTAACTGACCAGTGGCAGCGGCACGCCAACCACGGGCAGGATGCCGCTGACCATGGCCATGTTGACGAATGCATAGGTGGCAAAGGTCAGCGTGATGGAACCCGCCATCAGGCGCGTGAAATAGGTGGAGGCATGGGAAGTGATGACGAAGCCGCGCCAGACCACGAAAGCATAGAAGGACAGCAGGATCAGGTTACCGACCAAACCGAACTCTTCGGAATAGACCGCGAATATAAAATCGGTGGTGCGCTCCGGCAGAAAATCGAGATGCGTCTGCGTGCCGTTCAGATAGCCCTTGCCGAGAATACCTCCCGAGCCCACCGCGATGCTTGCCTGGATAGTGTGATAACCGGTGCCCAGCGCGTCCTGCGAAGGGTCGAACAGCATCATGATGCGATGCTTCTGGTAGTCGTGGAGCATATATTTCCAGAGGATAGGCGCGCTGGCGATTCCGGCCACCAGCGCCCCGCCCATCACACGCCAGCTCAATCCTGCAAGGAACAACACATAAAACCCGCTTGCGGAGATCAGCAGTGATGTGCCCAGATCCGGCTGGCGTGCGATCAGCATTACCGGCAAGAGCAACAGCAGTGTGGCAATAAAATAATTTTTCAGCGTAAGCGTGGCTTCATGCCTCTCGAAATACCATGCCATCATCAACGGCACGCCGATCTTCATCAATTCGGATGGCTGAATGGTCATCACGCCAAGGTTCAACCAGCGTCGCGCACCATGGCTGATCTCGCCGAACAGCGCCACAGCGATCAGCAATACCATGCCCAGCACATAAACAGGCACTGCGGTGCGCATCAGATAATGCAACGGCAAGTTGGCAACTACCCACATGCAGGCAAATGCCACCAGAATATTGCGCGCCTGGCTCAGCGGGCGGTCCCAGCTTGCATTATCGGCACTA
>CAZCKZ010000190.1:0-4376 GCA_964499395.1 uncultured Gallionella sp.
GATGTTCCAGCACGTAGTTTCCGGCCTTGAGCTGTCCTGATTTTCCCAGCAAACGCGCCAGCCAGACGAACTGCCAACCGTGTTCCAGCAATCCCAATTGTTGCATGTCCCGTGCCGTGCTTTTCAGGCTGCTGCCTTGTTTCAGGGAGAATTCAAACGGCGTATAAGGCAGCGATAATGGGCTGAAGGCGTAATAGCTGACACTTGCCAGGGTCAGCAAAAATATCAGGAACAATAAAGGAAAAATTCTTTTCATCAGCTTGCGAGTTCCTCTGCCCAGGCTTGCCGGATCTGCATGGCAACCGGAAAGCTTTTCCAATGACGTTGTTCCAATTCGCGTATCGGCCACAGGCCAATGATGCTGTTCACCAAGAACAACTCGTCGGCATGCAACACCTCATCCAGTCCGACATTGCGAATTTGCAACGGCATATGGTGCTGCGTCGACCAGTCAATCACCCGATCCCGTTGCACGCCCGCCACGCCGCTATGCGACAATTCCGGCGTAATCAATTCGCCCCTGGACACAAAAAATAAATTACTGCGTGTGCCTTCGATGACATTGCCCTCGGCATCCTGCAGCAAGCCTTCGGCAATCTCCGGCGCATCGTTCCATTCGGCAGCGGCCAGAACATTTTCCAGGCGGTTGAGATGTTTTATTCCTGCCAAGCGAGGTTGCCGGCCCAAGCGCAGTTGACATCGTTGTGCCTTGATTCCATGTATTGCCCAGCTGGACGGATACTCGGGCAAAGGGGAAATATCCCAGCCATGGGTGATATCGGCACTATGTTGCGGTGCATAGCCACGTGTTCCTGTCCCGCGTGTGACGATCAATTTCACCACAGCGTCGGGGTGCCGGGCAAGCAGACTGTCCAATTCAGCGGAAAGCTGCCCGATATCTGGGCAAGCAATATCCAGCACGGTACAGTCATGTTGGAGTTTATTATAGTGCAGCAGCCAATGCTGTGCTTTGCCCCGGATCGCGCGCAGAGTGCGAAACACTCCATCTCCGTAAAGCAGGCCACGATCTCTTATGCTGATCAAATTGCCAGATTTGCCGTTGACCAGCATCGCAACGGAAGACTAGACCTTGCGGAACACCAGTGTTCCGTTGGTTCCACCGAAGCCGAAATTATTGTTCATCGCAACATCTATCTTCATGTCGCGTGCAACATTCGCGCAATAGTCCAGATCGCATTCCGGATCCTGCTCGAAAATATTGATGGTGGGGGGGGAAATTTGATGGTGTACCGCCAACGCACAAAATACCGACTCGATTCCGCCCGCACCGCCCAGCAAATGACCTGTCATCGACTTGGTCGAGTTCACTACCGTCTTCATGGCATGATCGCCGAACGCCAGTTTGATGGCATCGGTTTCATTCTTGTCGCCCAAAGGGGTGGACGTGCCATGCGCGTTAACGTACTGCACATCCCGGGGATTCAACCCCGCATTGCGTAGCGCATTCAACATGCTGCGCTTTGGTCCGTCGCTATTCGGCGAAGTGATATGGTAGGCATCGCCGCTCATGCCATAGCCGGCCAATTCCGCGTAGATCCTGGCGCCGCGCGCCTTGGCGTGCTCGTATTCTTCCAGCACCATCACACCCGCACCTTCGCCCATCACGAAGCCGTCGCGATCCTTGTCCCAGGGGCGGCTTGCGGTGGCCGGATCATCGTTTCGGGTGCTGAGCGCACGCGCTGCGGAAAAGCCGCCCACCGCCAATGCACTTATCGTTGCTTCGGAGCCGCCGGCAATCATCACATCCGCATCGCCATACTCGATAATGCGTGCCGATTCCCCGATGCAATGGGTGCCGGTGGTACAGGCAGAAACCATCGCCAGATTCGGGCCTTTCAGTCCGAACATCACGGACAGGTTGCCGGAAATCATGTTGATGATAGTGCCCGGGATGAAGAATGGCGATATTTTGCGCGGACCCGCTGCGAGGTAATCGTTGTGAGTGTCCTCGATCATCGGCAGACCGCCGATCCCGGAACCGATGTTTACACCGATACGCTCTGCATTCTGTTCGGACACTTCCAGTCCGGAGTCCCTGAACGCCTCCATGCCGGCCACCAGGCCGAAATGGATAAACCTGTCCATGCGGCGGGCATCCTTGGCGGAAAGAAATTGCGTGACGTCGAAATCCCTGACTTCGCCGGCGATTTGCGACGCCATTGAACTGGCATCAAAGTGGGTGATTTTGGTAATGCCGGATTTCCCCGCGACGATATTCTCCCAGACCGTGGGAATCCCTATCCCGACCGGGGAAATGACCCCCAGCCCGGTAATGACGACTCTACGCTTAGACAAATTGACTCCGCCAAACAGTAAGGATGGAAAAACAGAAAAAGAGGGTAGTAAATGAAATAAAGAAGCGGGTTACTTCTGGTGCGCCAGGACGTAGTCGATGGCTTGTTGTACGGTGGTGATTTTTTCTGCGTCTTCGTCCGGAATGTCGCACTCGAATTCTTCTTCCAGTGCCATTACCAATTCAACGGTATCCAGCGAGTCCGCTCCCAAATCGTTGACAAAAGATGATTCATTCTTGACTTCAGACTCGTTTACGCCCAGTTGCTCGGCAACGATCTTTTTTACACGTTGTTCAATAGACATCTTATTCTCCCACCCAGATTAAAGTTCAAAAAAACAGCGGCATTGTATCAAATTTGCAAAAAAATCCAAACAACTTGTGTTCGCTGTGGTTGTGTTACCGAGAGTGCATGCATTCAGACACCCTGACTGTTCCTGATTGCTGGAATCAGCTGCCGGATGTTTCTTCACCGGGAGGCTGGGATGGAGCATTTTCTGGCTGCTCACCCTGCGGAGCAATTTTTCGTTGCCGCTTTTCTTCCTGTTTCTTTTTCTTGGCGATTTCTTTTTGACGTTTTTCGAACGAGTAATTTGTTTTGGCCATTTGCAATCCTTTTCCGGTCTGATTTAAGGTCGAGGTGTACCATGATAGCAGGTACGATTGTTTTGTTTGAGTATCCTTGGCGATAGCCTATTCCATATACATCCCGCCATTTACATGCAGTGTAGCACCCGTGATGTAAGCCGCTCCCGGGCCTGCCAGAAAGGCCACGGCGGCGGCGATATCGGCGGGCTGTCCGAGCCGTTTCAGCGGGACCTGTTCGACCAGTTTGCTGCGTTGTTCTTCATCCAGCGCGCGCGTCATGTCGGTCTCGATAAATCCGGGGGCAACGCAGTTTACGGTGATATTCCGGCTGCCGATTTCCTGGGCGAGAGACTTGGTGAAGCCGACCATACCCGCTTTGGAGGCGGCATAGTTGGCCTGCCCTGCATTGCCCATGCTGCCGACCACCGAGGAAATGCTGATGATGCGCCCGCCCCTGGCCTTCATCATGGCGCGCAGCACGGCGCGGCTGAGGCGGAACACCGATTTGAGATTGGTCGCCAGCACATCGTCCCATTCTTCGTCTGTCATGCGTGCCAGCAGATTGTCGCGGGCGATGCCGGCGTTGTTTACCAGTATCGAGATTTCGCCGAATTGCTTGCGCAGTTCGGCCAGAACCTGTTCGGTCTGAGCAGTGTCATTGACGTTCAATGCCATGCCAGCCCCCTTGATGCCCGCAGCATCCAGATACGCACCGATCGCTTGCGCACCGGAGTCGCTGGTGGCCGTGCCGACCACGGTCGCGCCCTGCTTTCCCAGTTCCAGCGCGATGGCCTGGCCGATACCCCGGCTGGCTCCTGTGACTAATGCGTTTTGTCCTTGCAATGGCATGTTCAGGCTCCTTATGCGAGTGTGGCCAAAGCCAGTGTCAGCGCTGGGCCGTCGTTGATGGCCAGAGCTTGCTGTTCGGTAGTGATGCGTTTGTTCAGTCCCGCCAGCACTTTGCCCGGCGCGCATTCCGCATTGTGGGTAATGCCGTGTTTGCCGAATTCGAGCACGGTTTCCACCCAACGCACCGGCGAATATAACTGCCGCACCAGTGCATCCTTGATCGCAGCCTCATCTGTATAGCTTTTTACATCGGCATTGTGCAATACCGGGATGGCCGGGCTCTGCATTTTGATATCAGCCATATAGTCGCGCAATTGCTGCGCCGCACCCTTGAGTAAGCTGCAATGCGACGGTACGCTCATCGGTAGCATGATCGCGCGCTTCGCACCCTTGGCCTTGGCCAGTTTCATGCCGCGTTCGACTGCGGCACGATTTCCGGCGATTACCACCTGTCCGGGTGAATTGTAATTCACCGCTTCCAGCACTTCGCCCTGGGCGCCCTCAATACATACGGCGCGTACCGTCTCGTCATCCAGCCCGAGTATTGCGGCGATGCCGCCGACACCTTCCGGAACAGCCTGCTGCATGCATTGCGCACGATAGCGCACCAGCGGCAGCGCATCGG
>CAZCKZ010000191.1:0-4330 GCA_964499395.1 uncultured Gallionella sp.
GTGGATACTTTCGTGGCCGGTTCCGCAATATTCAGCAAACGCAACGAAAATGACAAAAATCGTTATGACACCGTCGTCGGCGAACTCCGCGCCGAACTGGCGAAAGCGAAGCAGTAATGGAACCGGTACACTTCCCGCTTGATATCTCGGCAATCGTCATCGATCTCGATGGCACGATGCTGCATACCGCCCCGGAACTGACGGAAGCGGCCAACCGTATGCTGCGTGAAATGGATTACGCCCAGGTTTCGCAGGAATTGCTGATGAGTTACATCGGCAACGGCATCAGCTGGCTGGTGAAGCGCGCCCTGACCGGCGACATGCACGCCACGCCGGATGCCGCGCTGTATGACCATGCGCTGCCGATTTTCGAAAAGCATTACACCGAATTGCTGTTGAACAGCAAACCGTTTGGCGGCGTTATCGAAGGTCTGGACGCAATGCAGGCGGCAGGTTTCCGCCTGGGTTGCATCACCAACAAAGTAGCGCGCTACACCGAGCCGTTGCTGAAGGGTGCCGGGCTGGCGAAATATTTCGAAATTGTGCTGTCGGGCGATACGCTGGCGGAAAAGAAACCTCATCCGATGCAATTGTTGCACGCGGCAAAATTTTTCGGCATAGCGGAGGAAAAACTGTTGCTGATCGGCGATTCGCTCAGCGACACCGTTGCCGCGCGCGCCGCGGGTTGCCCGGTGTTCTGCGTGCCCTACGGCTACAATCACGGCGAACCGGTCGATAATTTGTTTCTGGATGCGGTGATTCCAGACTTGCCCGCCGCCCTGCCGCTCATCAGACACGTTTGATGATGAAACCGCATAACTTCCGCTATCCGAAAGAAACCGCCGCCTGGCGATGGTGCTAATTGCATCGCCCGGCTTGACGGAACCATGTTCTGTCGCAGTTTCTAAAAGTTTAAACGGAGGTTTTTATGTTGCGTCCCATCACCGAACAAGAATTCAAGGCACTTGCCGAACAAGGCTACAACCGCATCCCGCTGGTCGCGGAAACTTTTGCCGACCTCGACACGCCTTTATCACTCTACCTCAAACTCGCCAATAAACCGTTTTCCTACCTGCTCGAATCGGTGCAGGGCGGCGAACGCTTCGGGCGTTATTCCTTCATCGGCCTGCCTGCCGAGACGCGCATCACGGTGCGCGGCAAGCAGGTGACATTGACACACAAGGATATCGAGACCACCCACGAAGTGGAGAATCCGCTGGACTATATCAGCGAATACCAGTCCCGCTTCAATGTTGCACCCCTGCCGGATCTGCCGCGCTACACCGGCGGGCTGGCCGGTTACTTCGGCTACGAAACGATACGCTATATCGAGCCCCGTCTGGCCAAAGTTCACAAACCGGATGCGATAGGTACACCCGACATCCTGCTGATGCTCACCGAACAGCTCGCGGTGATCGACAACCTGTCCGGCAAGCTCACCTTCATCGTGTATGCCAATCCGGCAATAGACGACGCCTATGAACTGGCGCGCGAACGTCTGCGCGAACTGCTCGGCAAGATGCGCCTGCCGGTGGATATCCCGCACGCACCGCCGATGCATGGCGGCGAAACGCATTCGGAATTCGGCGAGGCCGCATTCAAGCAGGCGGTGGAAAAAGCCAAGCGCTACATTTTCGACGGCGACATCATGCAGGTGGTGCTGGCACAGCGCATGTCGCGGCCCTTTCCCGCCTCTCCGCTGTCACTGTACCGCGCGTTGCGCAGCGTGAACCCTTCGCCCTACATGTTCTATTACGACATGGGCGACCATCACGTGGTTGGTGCATCGCCGGAAATTCTGGTGCGGCTGGAAGACGATACCGTCACGGTGCGCCCGATTGCCGGAACACGGCCGCGCGGCAAGACGCAACAGCTGGATGCCGACCTCGCGGAAGAACTGCTCGCCGACCCGAAAGAGCTGGCCGAACACCTGATGCTGATCGACCTGGGCCGCAATGACATCGGCCGTGTCGCACAGAATGGCACCGTGAAGCTTACCGAAAAAATGATCATCGAACGCTACTCGCACGTGATGCACATCGTCTCCAATGTCGAAGCCAGGCTCAAACCCGGCTACAACGCGATGGACGTACTGAAGGCGACATTTCCTGCCGGTACCGTATCGGGTGCTGCCAAGGTACGCGCAATGGAAATCATCGACGAACTGGAACCCAGCAAGCGCGGCATCTACGCGGGCGCTGTCGGCTACCTCGGCTTCAACGGCGACATGGACCTGGCGATTGCGCTGCGCACCGCCGTCGTAAAGGACAACATGCTGTACGTTCAGGCCGGCGCGGGTATCGTCGCCGATTCGGTGCCGGACAACGAATGGATCGAGACTCAGAACAAGGCGCGCGCCGTATTGCGTGCGGCGGAGATGGTGCTCAACGGGCTGGATGCAGAAGTACACCGTTAAACCATGCTGCGCCTGACTGAAATAAAACTGCCGCTCGGTCACCCCGGCGGCGACATCAAAGCAGCGATCCTGAAGCGGCTGGCTATCGCCGCCGATGAGCTGATCAGCTACGTTGTATTCAAGCGCGGCGTGGATGCGCGCAAGCCGAACGCGATCCTGTATACCTACACGCTGGATGTCGCGCTGCGCGACGAAGCGGCGATTTTGGCGCGTTTCAAAAATGACCGGCATGTACGAGTTGCACCAGATACAAGCTACCACCTCGTCGCCCGGGCTCCAAAGAATCTGACCATGCGGCCCATAGTCATTGGCATGGGTCCCGCCGGATTATTTGCCGGATTATTATTGGCTCAGATGGGTTTCCGCCCGCTGATTCTGGAGCGCGGCAAGGAAGTGCGCGAACGTACCAAAGACACCTGGGGCCTGTGGCGCCAGGGCGTGCTTAACCCGGAATCCAACGTGCAGTTCGGCGAGGGCGGCGCGGGGACTTTTTCGGACGGCAAGCTGTATAGCCAGATCAAGGACCCGCGCCACCTGAGCCGCAAGGTGCTGGAGGAATTCGTCAAGGCGGGCGCGCCGGAAGAAATTCTCTACGAGAGCCATCCGCACATCGGCACGTTCCGGCTGGTGGGCATGGTGGAGAAAATGCGCGAGACGATTTTATCGCTGGGCGGCGAAATACGTTTCGGGAGCCGCGTCGATGACATCGAAATCACCCAAGAATCAGACAACACCGGGCAGGTCACCGGCGTGGTACTTGCCAACGGCGA
This sequence comes from uncultured Gallionella sp., assembly GCA_964499395.1. GTDB lineage: Bacteria > Pseudomonadota > Gammaproteobacteria > Burkholderiales > Gallionellaceae > Gallionella. Next base: position 3,187 of record CAZCKZ010000191.1, read on the forward strand.
GCGCATCGCCACTGATCATCTGGTGCTGGCGGTCGGCCACAGCGCGCGCGACACCTTCGAGATGATCCACAGGCGCGGTATTTACATCGAAGCCAAACCGTTTTCGATCGGCTTTCGGATCGAGCATCCGCAGTCGTTGATCGACGCTGCGCGCTACGGCAGGAACGCGGGCAACCCGCTGCTCGGCGCGGCCGATTACAGGCTCGTGCATCACGCAGGCAACGGGCGTTCGGTATACAGCTTTTGCATGTGCCCGGGCGGCACCGTGGTCGCGGCGACATCCGAACCGGGGCGAGTGGTCACCAACGGCATGAGCCAGTATTCGCGCAACGAGCGCAACGCCAACAGCGGTATCGTGGTCGGCATCACGCCCGAACAGGACTACCCGGGCGACCCGCTGGCGGGAATTGAATTCCAGCGCCGCTGGGAATCGCGCGCCTATGAACTGGGCGGCGGCAATTACCAGGCGCCCGGACAGTTGGTCGGCGATTTCCTTGCCGGCAAACCGTCGAGCAAATTCGGCGAGGTGCTGCCGTCCTATACGCCCGGCGTGCACCTGACCGACCTGTCCACAGCGCTGCCCGATTATGCGATAGATGCAATCCGCGAGGCTTTGCCCGCATTCGCGAAACAGATCAGGGGATTCGATCTGGCCGATGCGGTGCTGACCGGTGTCGAGACGCGCACCTCTTCGCCGGTACGCATCAGGCGCAACCGCGACGATTACCAGAGCGTCAACACCACTGGCCTGTACCCGAGCGGTGAAGGCGCGGGCTACGCGGGCGGGATATTGTCGGCGGCAGTGGACGGGATAGAGGTTGCCGAAGCGGTAGCTTTAAGTATGATACGTGCGAAGAATCGAGGATAGGAACAACCATGCTGTTAATGATCGATAACTACGACTCCTTCACCTACAACCTGGTGCAGTATTTCGCCGAACTGGGCGAGAATGTGGTGGTGCATCGCAATGACGAGATCACCATCGAGCAGATTGCCAAATTGAACCCGCAGCACATCGTGATTTCGCCCGGCCCCTGCACGCCGAACGAGGCGGGCATCTCGGTTGCTGCGATTCAACACTTCGCCGGAAAGGTACCCATCCTTGGCGTTTGCCTCGGCCACCAGAGCATCGGCCAAGCGTTCG
>CAZCKZ010000192.1:0-4227 GCA_964499395.1 uncultured Gallionella sp.
GAAATCCGTGAACAGCGCCTCGATATAGTCCAAAGTATAAGGACGCTGCGGGTGACGAGATACCTGCGAGATTTGCCAGGGTGTGAGCTTGGCATAGACGTCCTTGGTCAGCGCCAGGCTCTTCTTGGACAAGCGTGAAATCTCGTCCGCGATGTCAAGTGTGGAATCATCCTGCATATAGCGCAGTTGTTCGATCTTTTCCTCCAGTTCGGCTATCGAACCTTCAAAATCCAGAAATGATATTTTCATGTTGTGTTCCCATCGTTGAGCGCGCCGCAATAATACTACAAACCGAAGAATCAATTGATAGTCGCCAGCACCACGCTGTGGCGGTTGTGGAATCGCTGCGCGATGCTCACTCTGGCGAATATTCAGCCAGGCGCTTGATACGGCGCCAGAATGACCAGGTATCGCCGCGCGTCAGCACGACACGGCGCATGCCATCCCTGCCCAATATATCCATCCGAAGATTCGCGATCCTTCCCGAGCGCAGCGCTTGCCACAGCGGCCGGGCATATCCGCTTTCAAAGTCCTGCAAAGCGTTGCGCCAGGCGGCCAGATCGCCGCTCTGCAAAGCCGGGCGCAGCCCTGTCCAGACCAGCAATTGCCCGCCATCGTTTTCCGCTTCCCGCCAATGTCCGGTCCATGCCGAAAATGGAACACCCGCAGCCGTGGCCAGCATCTCGACCAGCACCTCATCCGAACTTGCGTTGATGTAATTATTTTGCGGCAACGCATTTTCACTGTGTCCCGCTCCCCACAGCCACACGCTGTTGACAGTCAACGCGCCGCGCTCATCGCGGGATTCGTTAAGCGGATGCGCGAACAGCAGCATTTGTATCTCATTGAAAACCCGATGCCAGTGCGCCGCATCCGCACCGGTTGGCAATGCCCTGCGCACATCTCCCCCAATCACCTGCGAAATCGGTCTGGTCCGGATATCCGGCAGCGAGTCCAGCCGCACATACCAGCGGTGCGGGTGCGGCGCAAAGAATTCCATGCCCTGCCCGGCAAAGTACTCATTCAGGCTGGCGCACATTTGCCCGGCCTCTTCCGCGCTGATTTCGCTATGGGCAAGCATCAGCATCTGATCCCGCTGCAAGCGCAAATGCACCGGATCGGCCCGTAACCAGCATCCCGCGCCGAGACCGTCAAACAGGGCAGAAACAGCCGCAATCGGCGCATCTCCCCGGGATGGCATGCCAAATATTTCGCATAGCAGATCTTCCAGCGCCGCAGGCTCAAGAATTTCGCTGCGCCCTTTGCCCAGCAGACTTTCCAGTGCGGGCAATTGCAGATCCGCGCATGTCTCGGCGGCAAAATTTTTTGGCAGGAACAGGTCGGGAATGACCAGATGGACGGATTTCATATCGGTTCAGTGTGACACAAGTTCAAATAACCCGGGCATGCCTGGACAACCAGGAAGCCACGCCATCCAGCGAACGAAAATCGTCCACCGACCTGGCATCGATATCGGCAAAGCGCGCCTGCGCCATGCGCGCAAGCGCGCGACCCGGCCCGAGTTCCAGAAACACGCGGCAACCGCGTTCGTACAGCATGTCCAGGCAGCCTGCCCATGCTATCGTGCGATCCAGTTGCTGCGCCAGCTTCTCGATCGCGGTCTCGCGGCGCACCACCCATGTGGCATCGATGCCGGCGACGACAGGTGTGCCGGGATCGGCTAGTGACGAAGCAATGAGTTCCACGCGGAACGGAGGAACCGCATCGCTGAGCAAAGGCGTATGCGATGCAAGCCCCACCTTGAGCCGGGTTAGCCTGGCGCCGCGTTCCGCGAATATTGCGCTCAACTGTTGCAGCGCTGCGTCCTCGCCGCCGATGACAAATTCCTCTTCGCCGATCGCGATGGCGATCCAGGCGCGATGACCTTCACACAGGCGAGCCACCTCGTTGCGGCGCAATCCCTGCAACGCCAGCATACCGCCATGCGTTGCTGCGGCAGCCCGGTCCATCAGCGCGGCGCGTGCAGCGGCGATGCGCGCCAGCTCGGCGGCATCGAGCGCGCCCGCGCAGGCATAGGCGCCCAGCTCGCCGACGCTGTATCCGCAGAAGGCCGCGGGTTTGGGTGCATCCTGCCGCAGCGCGGTCCAGAGCGCCAGCTGGCTAAGGCAGATCAGCGGTTGCGCGATCGCGTTGCGAAAAATATCGTCGCGTTGCGCGAGTACATCGCGCAGGTTCAAGCCAAGTTCTGCCTCGCCTGATTTGATGACCTCGGCCGCCGCCGGGTGATCCGCGATCAAGTCCAGCATCGCCGGATGTTGCGCACCCTGACCGGAACACAGAATGGCCAGACTCATGGCCAAGTTCTCATGGCAGATGGCCGGTCTGCAACTGGTGCACGAACCACGCCGCGGCAAGCAGATCGGCGCAACCGCCCGGCGAAAGATTCTTTGCCGAGCACCGGCGATGCAGGGATTCAGCGCGCTGCTGCCAGCCTGCTTCGAACACGCTGCCCCGATCGACAAAATCTGCGGCCTGTGTCTGTATGAACCGCAATCCTTCAGCCCCGCCGCGAAACAGCACGTTGGTGTCCGGCGTCCCGGCCAGCAACACGAAGAAGGCATGCAGCAAAGCATGCTGTGCATCGGCACCTCTGGCCAGCGCGCCGCGCAACGCGGGCAGCGCGCTTTCGAAAACCGACGGGAAAACCAGCAGCGCTTCGCCGCGCGCGCCGGTGACGCCGTAGCGTGCCGCCATCAACTGGCCGTGGCTGGGGGTTGCCGCGCCTGCAATCGCGATCGCGCGCAGATCGCGACTCCAATTTACCAGCACAATCGCGCGCAGGTTGTCGTCGGACAGCTTGATGTTGCGCGCCGCTGCGCAGCCGGCGGCGGCGGCGAGCAGGCCGAGCGTGAAAATCGCGCCGCGGTGCGTGTTGATGCCGCGCGTGGCTTGCAGCATGCGCGACTCGGCGGCGATACCGAGCTGCTGCAATTCGGCTAATCCGGCATCACGCATCCCTGCCGCGGCGATCGTGGCAAAGTATCCGCGCAGCGAGAACAGGCTGCGCACAAAAGTTGCGGCATCCATGTCGCGGTGCGCGCCGTTGTCGCGCAAGCTGACCAGCCCCGGTTTGGGATACAGCGCCAGTTCATGGTACAGGCTGCGCACAGCCAGGCGCGCGATGCGGTGCGCACGTGCTTGCGGCTCAGCTGCTGCGATGGTTTGGCTTTGAAGGTGATTCATACCAGCATCTCCAGCAATTCACGGGTCTCGACCAGTTCAGCGATGGATGCACGTTTCACCAATACGCGCTGGCCGTTGCCGGATTTCGATGTGGCCCATTCGCGCCATGACACCGCACTGCCTGCGCCGAACAGCACCTCACCGTCGGCACGCAAACCGCTGGTCTGCTCCCAGCGTGCCAGCAGCGCGATACCCTGCTGCAGCTGCGCATTCGATTGCGGATGCCAGAGCAGGTCGATGTCCGATTGCGGAGTCAGATAGGGCAGACCGCTCAGCGCCTGCCAGGCCAGCGAGCCGAACACGCGCAGTTCGAGATCGATGTCAGTTGCCGCGGCATCCAGTTCGGCCAGTGCGGGCTGCCACGAGACAGGCGCATGGGCTATTGCATCTGCGAGCCGCAACGGCAAAGTGTGCCGGTCGATGCCATCTGCGGCCACGCTGAGCGCGATGCGGCGCTTGCCTTGCGCGGGCGGCAATGCCAGCCCGGCTGCGATCGTGTCGATTTGTGTTGCTCCGCAAGGCTGGCGCGCGACGACCAGCGGCCGATCCGCAGCCAGCCAGGCAGCGACGTGTTCATGCAACTCGCCATCGGTGACTTGTGCGGCCACAGCCGCGCGGGATTCTGGCCGCAACCACACCAAGCTGTGCCGGGCGAATTTTTGACTGGATTGGGATTTGGAATCAGGCACTGGCTAACACGCGCTTGACAACAACGTCGGCCAGCATGCGCCCGCCGCGCTCAAATCCGCTGATGCGGCGTTTATCTGTTGAATCAATATGTTCCATCGCATTCTTAAGGCGAATAGACAGGTCGCCTTCCCACAATTCGTCGAGGCCGCCCATCTTCAGATAATTTTTCGCACCCGGCGCAAACACCGGCGAGGATTTGCCGAGCTCGGTCAGTCTTTCCTCGCTGATGCGCGTCACCCGCGCCATCGCCGCGAGACCCATCACGCGTATCTCGGCCTCGGGCAGCGCGGCGCACACGTCCGCCATCATGCCGTTGGCGAGGAATCCGCCGGA
>CAZCKZ010000193.1:0-4197 GCA_964499395.1 uncultured Gallionella sp.
GCTGCATATCTGATCGGTGCGCTGTCCGGGGCACGCGACATTCTGCGCCCTCTTGGCAACATCGGTCGCTCAGAAACATCGGTGCCCGCCACACTCCAGTTTTCCCGCGTCAAGGATATTTCTGATCTTGATCAACGCATTGCCCAAGTACGCGGACAACAGATCGTGATGCTTGATTTCTATGCCGACTGGTGTATCTCTTGCAAGGAATTGGAACGCTTTGCCTTTTCCGATCCAACCGTAAAAGCCAAGCTCAAACCGGTCTTGCTGTTGCAAGCCGATGTCACCAACAACAGCGACGCCGACAAAGCACTGCTCAAACGCTATGGGCTGTTCGGCCCACCCGGTATCCTGTTTTTTGATACACACGGCAAAGAAGTGGCTGATTTTCGCGTGACGGGTTATCAGGATACCGCCCAGTTTATAAAAACGCTCCAGAATATCGGGCTTTAATATATTTTGGCATCTTCGCCAAAATTCTGGACAACTTGTCCTAATTTACGGCAAAATGTGCGCATGAAAAATATCCTTGTGTTGCATGGCCCCAATCTCAACCTCCTCGGAAGTCGCGAGCCGGCAGTGTATGGACGCACCACATTGGATGAAATTAACGAGCGTTTAGTGACATTAGCAGGGAAAAGCGGTGCAAACCTGTTCTGCTTCCAGAGTAATGCCGAAGTCGAACTGGTGGAACGGGTGCAGCAGGCACAAGCTGATGGAACACAATTCATTATTATCAATCCGGCCGCATTCACCCATACCAGCGTGGCATTACGCGATGCGCTGGCGGCTGTCGCGATCCCGTTTATCGAAGTGCATCTTTCCAATGTGTTCGCACGCGAGGCATTTCGCAAGGAATCATTCTTTTCCGACCTTGCTGTAGGCGTGATCAGCGGCCTGGGCGCGGCGGGCTATGAATTTGCTATGCAATTCGCACTGAACCAGAAATAACAAGCTTCTTAAGGAGGTCACCATGGATTTACGCAAGCTGAAAACATTGATTGAGTTGGTCGAGAGTTCCGGTATTGCCGAACTCGAAATCAGCGAGGGCGAAGAACGCGTGCGCATCACCCGTACCGCCGCATCCGTACAGCAAACCCATGCGCCTGCTCCGCAACCTGTTATCGCTGCAGCCGTTTCCACCCCACAGCCCGCCGCGCCGGCAACTGAACCCGCCAAGCCGGCGGTAGCAGAAGGCCATGTGGTTAAATCTCCAATGGTTGGCACGTTCTACCGTTCGGCTTCGCCCGGATCCAAAGCATTCGTTGACGTGGGCCAATCCGTGAACAGCGGCGATACCTTGTGCATCATCGAAGCGATGAAGTTGCTTAACGAAATCGAAGCGGATCAGAGCGGAGTCATCAAAGCCATCCTGGTAGAAAATGGCCAGCCGGTTGAATTTGGCCAACCACTGTTCGTAATCGGTTGATCGATATGGCGCAATTTCGTGCAAAGACCAAATCCGGAGTTGGCACCATGCCTGAAACATTCCTGACTGCCTATCGCGTTGACCAACTGCCTATGGGGAACGCGGCGGCGCAACATGATCACCCGGTGGATGAAAACCGCAAGCGCTATTCCACTGCGGAGGCAACACATGTTTGAAAAAATCCTGATTGCCAATCGCGGTGAAATAGCGTTGCGTATTCAGCGCGCCTGTCGCGAGATGGGCATAAAAACCGTTGTGGTGCATTCCGAAGCGGATGCCGATGCCAAGTATGTAAAGCTCGCCGATGAGTCGGTTTGTATCGGACCCGCCTCTTCTACACAAAGTTATCTCAATATTCCCGCAATCATCAGCGCGGCCGAGGTAACGGATTCCCAGGCCATCCATCCCGGCTATGGATTCCTGTCCGAGAATGCGGATTTTTCCGAGCGAGTCGAGAAGTGCGGCTTCGTTTTCATCGGTCCGCGCGCCGAGACTATCCGCTTGATGGGTGATAAGGTAAGCGCCAAGATCGCGATGAAGAAGGCGGGCGTTCCATGCGTGCCTGGAGTCGAAGGCGCCTTGCCGGACAAACCTGCAGAGATCATCAAGATCGCTCGCAGCATCGGCTACCCGGTCATCATCAAGGCTTCCGGCGGCGGTGGCGGACGCGGCATGCGTGTGGTGCATACCGAAGCTGCTCTGCTCAACGCCGTGACCATGACGCGTACCGAGGCGCAGGCGGCTTTCAACAATCCCATGGTGTACATGGAAAAGTTTCTGGAAAACCCGCGCCACGTCGAGATCCAGGTACTCGCCGACCAGCATGGCAATGCGGTGTATCTGGGCGAACGCGATTGTTCGATGCAACGCCGCCACCAGAAGATCATTGAGGAAGCGCCGGCACCGTTGCTCGATCCAAAAATGCGCAACAAGGTCGGCGAACGCTGTGCCGAAGCGTGTCGCAAGATCGGCTATCGCGGCGCGGGGACATTCGAATTCCTGTATGAAAATGGCGAATTTTATTTCATCGAGATGAACACGCGCGTGCAAGTGGAGCATCCGGTGACGGAAATGATCACCGGTATCGACATCGTGCAACAGCAGATACGCATCGCAGCCAACGAAAAATTGCCTTTCAAGCAGCGCGACATCCAGTTCCGTGGTCATGCGATCGAATGCCGCATCAACGCAGAGCATCCTTACAAGTTCACACCCTCACCCGGACGCATCACCACCTGGCACCCGCCCGGCGGTCCCGGCATCCGCGTGGATTCGCATGTATATGCCAACTATTTTGTGCCGCCGCATTATGACTCGATGATAGGCAAGATCATTGCCTATGGAGACACACGGGAACAGGCCATGGCGCGGATGCGTACCGCGTTATCTGAAATGGCCGTGGAGGGCATCGAGACCAACATCGCATTGCATCGCGAGCTGTTGCAGGACGCCGCATTCATGCGCGGCGGCACCAACATACATTATCTGGAAGAGCGTTTGGACGAACGCACTAAAGGTAAATAATTTCAATCCCATTTCATCGGTGAAACTGCGTTGGCCTCCTCGCTCTCTCCTGATGAGACAACCAGCCATTCGCCCAAGCTATCAAAAGACGATAGCCAAGTCGCTTGTTATAGTCGTGCAACGGCGACACGTTACGGGTGCAGACAACCGTTTGCGGAAGCCGTTGCTAGGCTGTTCCTCCCGCACCGGAGGACTACGCCCACACCGTGTCAGAACGGCAAGTGCACTGCCTGCGTCGTTCGCTTGTTGCCGCCTTGTTTGAACTTCGAAATGGAATTGGAATAAATGCCGTGGTTGTCTCTCATAGTCGATAGCGATGCCGAACATGCCGAGGCACTGAGCGAAGCGCTGCTCGAACTTGGCGCATTGTCGGCGGACTTGCTTGACGCCGATGCCGATACGCCGGATGAACAGGCGATCTTCGGTGAGCCCGGTGAGCCGCCACCCGGTGTGTGGCAGCACAATCGCGTCAGCGCGCTGTTCGACAGCGACAGGGACGTAGTCACAATTCTGCGCAACGCGTCCACCCTCATCGGCCTCAATAAAATTCCCGAACATCGCATCGAAACCCTGGATGACAACGACTGGGTGCGTTTGACTCAATCCCAGTTCGAGCCTATCCCCATTTCATCGCGACTGTGGATCGTTCCGACCTGGCATACTCCCAGCGACCCGAATGCGGTCAATATCGTGCTCGATCCCGGATTGGCATTTGGCACCGGCAGCCACCCCACCACCCGTTTATGCTTGCGCTGGCTCGACAGCAACCTGAAGGGAGGCGAAAGGGTGCTGGATTATGGCTGCGGTTCCGGCATACTGGCCATTGCAGCGATGAAACTCGGGGCTGCACAGGCGATCGGCGTTGATGTAGACTTCCAGGCAGTTGTAGCCAGCCACGGCAATGCCATTGCCAACCAAGTCGATAACGTGCAGTTTTATTTGCCTGACGATGCTCCGCAATCAACTTATGATCTGGTTATAGCGAACATCCTGACCAACCCGTTACGGCTACTTGCGCCCCTGTTGGCAAACGCGACGCGGCCAGGCGGACAAATCGTACTGTCAGGCATACTCGAGGAACAGGCGCAGGAAGTAATGAATATTTATCAACAATGGTTCGATCTGGACGCCCCGATTTTTGAGGACGGCTGGTCGTGCCTGTCCGGACGCAAGCGCTAACATGCAGGGAACGACCGTCTGTCCGCGCTGCAACACCCGCTGCAAAATCACCAAGGAGCAGCTGG
>CAZCKZ010000194.1:0-4155 GCA_964499395.1 uncultured Gallionella sp.
GACTGTTTGAGCACGTGGACGCGTAGCGGATCGTGCGAGTTCCGCAGCCGCCTGGCCAGGCGAGCAACGCAGGGAACCGCGCAGCGGCGGCAAACCGGGGGCGCCTTCTTTGGGTTACCTTTCTTGGCAAGACAAGAAAGGTAACTGGCGTGCGGGGCCACACCCCGCGAAGTTGACTTGGTTTGAATGGTAGGAGCGGGCCATGCCCGCGAACAAAATATAATCGCGGGCATGGCCCGCTCCTACAAGACAAAAAGGTCACACCTGCAACAGCTCAACTATCACCGGCGTATGATCCGACGGCCGCTCCAGCTTTCTCGGCCCCTTGTCGATTACACAACTCTTGCATTGCGCGACCAGAGCTTCGCCGATCAGGATATGGTCGATGCGCAAGCCGTGATTGCGGCGGAACCCCATCATCCGGTAATCCCACCAGGTAAATGATTTTTCTTCCTGTTCGAACAAACGAAAACTGTCGTGCAGGCCGAGCTGCTCCAAACTGCGGAATTTTTCACGTTCCGGTTCGCTGACCAGCACTTTGCCCTGCCATGCCACCGGATCGTGCACGTCGCGGTTTTCCGGCGCAATGTTGTAATCGCCCAGCATCACCAGTTTCGGATAACGCGCCAGTTCACGTTGCAGCCAGTCGTGCAGCGCGGTCAGCCATTTCAATTTGTATTGGTATTTGTCCGAATCGACGCTCTCGCCGTTCGGAATGTATACGTTGACCACCCGGATATCGCCGTAGGTGGCGGCGATGACGCGCTTCTGGTCGTCGCCGAGATCCGGGATACCGTGTTGTTCGTCATGGCCGGGTGCACGGCTCAGAATCGCGACACCGTTGTAGGTCTTTTGCCCGCTGAACAGGCTGTGATAGCCCGCAGCATGCAGCTCGGCCTGCGGAAAATCCTCGTCCTGCTGTTTGGTTTCCTGCAGGCACAAAATATCGACCGGATTCGCGGCCAGCCAGTCCAGCACCTGTGGCAGGCGCACTTTCAGCGAATTGACGTTCCAGGTAGCCAGGCGCATATCAACGAATCCGGGTTGAAAATAAAACTCTATGCTGCTGAAACCGAACGGCCGGCATTTGAATCAAAATCATGCTTTTCGATCTTAACCTGTGCACAGCACCGGTTATCGCGTTTTTCTTTCGCGCCAGTCGGTCAGCCAGTAGCAGGTAAGCGCGGGGATCACGACGCTGTCGTCATCCACCGGGACGAGCGTGGCAGAGCACAGATCTTTCATCCCTTCATGCTGGAAAAACCCGTGCGGCTTTAACTCGCCGATAAGCAGCGTCTGCGGCTCGACGTTGAAATTTGCGACGACCAGCACCCTGTTTCCGCTGTTTTGCGGATCTGTCCTGGAAAACACCAGCAGGTCGGGGTTGTCCACCGCCAGCAGCTGGCGGTTGTCGAAATCCGCGAATGCCGTCGTCTCCTTGCGCAGCGCGATCATCTTCTTCAGCGCATTGAATATGCGGAATTCCACCGTGCCCGGCTGGTGGCGGCTTTCCGCCTTGTTCCAATCGAAGTGCGAACGATTCATCCAGCGATTGTCATCGCGCTCGGCCGGGTCGGCGAGATATTCCAGGCTGTTGAGCGTGCCGATCGCATCGCCGTAATAGAGCAGCGGTATTCCGCCGAACGAAAGTATCATGCTGTGCAGCAGCAGGATGGTCCTGATCGCGGCATCGATGGCCTCCTCATTCTGGCCTTCGAGCGCGGTTTCGAGCCCGACCAGGGATGCGAGAGAACCGGAGATGCGCGCATCGCCGGTCTTGAGGTTCTCTCCGAACGGCAGGCCGCGTGCTGGGGAGCCCTCAAATTTTCCGGTGAAGTAGTCAATCAGGAAGCGCCGGTGCAGCGCCGGCTCGTAACCGCACAGCCTGGCATCACTGTCGGAAAAGCCCAGACCGATGTCGTCGTGGCAACGCACATAGTTCAGCCAGGTCGCCCGTTCCAGCTTTTCGGGCAGGTTCTTGACACCCCGGTTCAGCAGGTTTGCATTCTTGGTTGCGACCGCATCCCAGAGCAAAGCCATGAAAGTGGCGTTATAGGCGATCTCGCATTCCTTGGCATTGATCGCGTCTTCGCCGAAGTACTTGGCAATCTCGCCCGGCGCGACGATGGCTTCCGCGATAAACAGCACCCCGGGCGCCGTCACCTGGCAGCAATCCTTCATCAACTGCAGCAGCAGGTGGGCCTCGCGTTCGTTCTGGCAGGTGCTGCCGATCTTCTTCCACAGGAACGCCACCGCATCCAGGCGCAGGATGTCCGCGCCCTTGTTTGCCCAGAACAGGATGATGTCGATCATTTCGATCAGCACTTCGGGGTTGTGGTAGTTCAGGTCCCACTGGTAGCTGTTGAACACGGTCATCACCCACTTGCCCATCTCTTCATCCCAGGTGAAGTTGCCGGGCGAGGTATTCGGAAAGATTTCCGGCATGGTCTCCTCAAAGATATCCGGGGTCTCGCGGTCGTCGAAGATGTAAAAATAATCCTGATATTTTTTTTCACCCTGGCGCGCCTTTTGCGCCCATTCGTGTTCGTTTGAAGTGTGGTTGACCACGACATCGAGAACCAGCAGCATGTCGCGTTTTTTCAGCGAACCGGCCAGCGCCTCGACTTCTGCCGTGGTTCCGAAGCGGGAATCGATCTTTTTGAAATCACGCACCGCATAACCGCCGTCGCTTTTGCCCGGCGGACAGTCGAGTATCGGCATGATGTGCAGCATATTGACGCCCAACTCCTGCAGATAAGGCAGCCTCTGGCGCAAGCCCTTCAGGTCGTCTGCAAAACGATCGCAATACAGTGCCATGCCGACCCATTTCTGGCTGAGGAACCAGTTGTAGTTTTTTTCACGTTCCAGATCCGACCTGCGCAGTGGCGGCGCCCGTTCGATGTAACGCAATGCGAGCGCCTCGACCAGGCTGACCATCTGTTCCTTGAAGTCGGGGCGGTCGCCATACAGCAGGTGGAACAGGGAATGGATAGCGTAAAAATTCGCCCCCAGGCGGGTAAAGAAATGCCGCAGCCGCAGATTCTTGATCTCCGGCTTCAGCTCCACCAGTATTTCATTCAGTAACGAGTGGGATACTTGTTCGTACATCACCAGCCTCTTATTGTTTGTTTCAATTCAGTCCGTGCAACCAGGTATCCACTTCCGGAAGGTAATGCGCGACCCCCTCAAGGATGCCTGCGCTGTAATTTCCGTTCATGCCGAGGTAGCCGCCCCCGGCGATATAGAGTGTGTCTTTGTGCGCTTGTTCCGCCAATCCCTTGACTTCTTCGTCTGCATTCGCGACCAGCACGGCCGGAATGGAACTCAGCAACACGTCCAGATCATTGCCGCTGTCGCCGGCAAACACCGTGTTCTGATGATTGAAGCCCTGTTGCTGCATCAGGAACCGGATCGCGTGCAGCTTGTTGGCGCTGACCGGCAGCACATCCAGCAAACCCAGCGCGGCCTTTTCATCGATGCTCCAGATCAGATTCGCCTTGATGTCCGAATACTTCAGGCGCGCATCCATTTCCTCAAGCAATCTTTTCGTGTCCGTTTCGAGCGGAACGTAGAAGCTGAGCTTGTGGCGGTTCTGCTTTTCTTTTTCCTGCAGCCGCAGCGCCGGAAATACACTCAGCAAACGGTACAAATCGTCATGCGTCAAACCCTGCCAATCGGGCGCGATCTGCGCATCCCATTCGTCCCACTGCTGCCAACCGGCCGAATCGATCCGGTAGATCGTCGTACCCACATCGGCGATCGCGAAATCCGGCCGGGGCAGATCGAACTCCGCAATGGCCTGCTCGATCAGCGCGCGGTGTCTGCCCGTCACATAGGCAAGCGTGACTTCCCGGCAGTTCACCAGTTGTTTGAACCGTTCCATGGCCTGCGGCGATTCGGGTTGTTTGCCGTTCGGGATCAGGGTCCGGTCCATGTCGGTGCAAAGCAGGAAACGTTTCATGCTGCCGTCCTTTCCTGTGCGCTTGCAAAAAACCTGTAGTGGTCTATCGCCTCCAGTATACCGGCGGCGTGATGTTTCTTCGAAAAGTAGATCTTATCGATGTCGGTCAAACCGGATAATTCCTCGAGATGATGGTCATCCACTACTGCTCCCAGTGTGTTGCCAAGCAACATGTCCTCATCGGCGCCGGTGGC
>CAZCKZ010000195.1:0-4126 GCA_964499395.1 uncultured Gallionella sp.
ACCGCGCAATCGTTATCGAATACATTCACCGCATCCAGCCTGCCACCCAGGCCGACTTCGAGGATCGCGACATCCACCTTGCGCTCGATGAAACACTGCATCGCGGCCAATGTGCCGAACTCAAAATAAGTCAGGGAAATATCACCGCGTACCTGCTCAATTTTTTCGAACGAAGCACACAACTCGGCATCGCTCGCCTGCTGCTTGGCGATGCGCACGCGCTCGTTGTAATCCAGCAGATGCGGCGAAGTGTAGCAACCGACCCGGTATCCGGCGGCGTGCAGGATGGATTCCAGCATTGCACACACCGAACCTTTGCCGTTGGTGCCGCCGACCACGATGATGGGAAAATCGGGATTGATATTCAGCCGCTGTTTGACTTGTGCAACGCGCTCCAGACCGAGCGCGATTGTTTTGGGGTGCAGGGATTCGAGGTAAGCAAGCCAGTCGGCCAAGTTGCTAGGCAATGTCATTTTGGTAGCGAAGTTTTGTAGGGTGGATAAGCGCAGCGCATCCACCCTACGTTTACTGCCCACGCGGTGCGAAAATCAGCGTGGGCACAAAGACGTGGCCCACCTTAGGCCGCCTCGATTTCCGCCACCGCCGACTGCTTGGTCAGCAACGCGATCAGCGTCGCCAGCTGGTTTTTCATTTCGCGCCGGTCGATGATCATGTCCACCGCGCCGTGCTCGAGCAGGAACTCGGCGCGTTGAAAACCTTCAGGCAATGTTTCCCGCACGGTCTGCTGGATCACACGCGCACCGGCGAATCCGATCAGCGCGCCGGGTTCGGCGATCACCACATCGCCCATGAAAGCGAAGCTGGCTGAAACGCCGCCCATGGTCGGGTCGGTCAACACCGAGATAAACGGCAATTTCTCCTGGCTCAATTGCGTCAACGCGGCGCAGGTTTTCGCCATCTGCATCAGTGACAACAATCCTTCCTGCATGCGCGCACCGCCGCTTGCGCTGAAACAGATGAACGGGCATTTCTGCTCCAGCGCAACTTGCACGCCGCGCACGAAACGCTCGCCGACAACGGAACCCATCGAACCACCCATGAAGGTGAATTCAAATGCGGCTGCAACCACCGGTTGCGCATGAATGCTGCCCTGTATCACCACCAGCGCGTCATCCTCATCTGTGACTTTCTTGGCTGCGACCAGACGCTCCGAGTATTTTTTCTGGTCCTGGAACTTGAGCGTGTCTATCGGCAACACTTCCGCACCGATCTCAAAACGCCCCTCGCTATCCAGCAACAGATCCAGGCGGGTACGCGCAGTGATACGGTGATGATGGTTGCACTTGGGGCAAACACTGTGATTCTTTTCCAGGTCGGAGTGATACAGCACCGCCTGACAGGACGGACATTTTGTCCACAAGCCTTCCGGCACGTTCTTCTTGAGGTCGCCTTCGCGGCGTTTTATCTTCGGTGGCAATAATTTCTGGAACCAGCTCATGATATTTTCTCCTTATGCCCTATCTACAGCCTGCCTTAATTCATTGACCAGCTTGCCCACGTTGGCCACGACATCCTGGCCGTTCGAATTTTCGATTTCCTGCACGATGCGGCTGCCCACCACCACGCCATCGCACAGCTTTGCGACTGCCAGCGCGGTGGCCGCATCGCGGATGCCGAAGCCCACGCCGATCGGCAGCTTGATATGCTTGCGCAACTGCGGAATCTTTTCGGCAATTGCGGACAGATCCAGATTTCCCGCGCCGGTCACGCCCTTGAGCGACACATAATACACATAACCGCGCGCCTGTTTGGCAACGCGTTCGACACGGGCATCGGTGCTGGTCGGCGCGAGCAGGAAGATCGGATCGATGCCATGCTTGTCCAGATGCGCAAACGCTTCATGGCTTTCTTCCGGCGGAAAATCCACGGTCAGCACACCGTCCACGCCGGCTTCGGCGCAACGTTTTGCGAAGGCTTCCCAACCCATCGCCTCGATCGGATTGCCATAGCCCATCAGCACGATGGGTGTGCCGGCGTTGCTGCGGCGAAACTCGGCGACCATGTCCAGCACATGATGCAGACCGACATGATGTTTGAGGGCGCGCTCGGATGCGCGCTGTATGGTCGGGCCATCCGCCATCGGATCGGAGAACGGCACGCCCAGCTCGATCACGTCCGCACCCGCTTCCACCATGGCATGCAGCAGCGGCACGGTAAGTTTCGGATCGGGATCGCCCGCCGTGAAAAACGGGATCAGCGCCTTGCGCTTGTTTTGTTTGAGCTTGTCGAAAGTGGCTTGTATGCGCGACATATTGGTTCCTGGAATCCGATAATCCTAAAATTCGATACCCGACGCACGCGCTACCGTCGCCATGTCCTTGTCCCCACGGCCGGACAGGTTCACCAGCAACACCTTGTCCCTGCCCATGGTCGGCGCAATCTTCGCTGCGTGGGCCAATGCGTGGCTGGATTCCAGCGCCGGGATGATGCCTTCCAGGCGGCACAGATTATGAAAAGCCTGCAAAGCTTCATCGTCGTTGATCGCGACGTATTCTGCACGCCCGCTGTCTTTCAACCAGCTGTGTTCGGGTCCGACACCCGGATAATCCAGCCCGGCCGAGATGGAATGCGTTTCGATGATCTGTCCGTCCTCATCCTGCATCAGATAAGTGCGATTGCCGTGCAGCACGCCGACCGGACTGTTGGTGGTCAATGGCGCTGCATGCGAGCCGCTGGCGATGCCGTGCCCGCCCGCCTCCACGCCGATCAGGGTCACACCGGGTACGTCGATGTAGGAATAAAATATACCCATCGCGTTGGAGCCGCCGCCGACGCAGGCGATTACCACATCCGGCTGGCTGCCGGCGATCTCTGGCATCTGCACCACGCATTCCTTGCCGACCACGGAATTGAAATCGCGCACCATCACCGGGTATGGATGCGGACCGGCCACGGTGCCGATGATGTAAAAGGTGTTCTCGATGTTGGTCACCCAGTCGCGCATCGCCTCGTTCAGCGCATCCTTGAGTGTCTTCGAGCCGCTCTCCACCGGTATCACGGTCGCACCGAGCAATTTCATGCGATACACATTCTGCGCCTGGCGCTTTACGTCTTCCGAACCCATGTACACCACGCATTCCATGCCGTAGCGCGCTGCAACGGTGGCAGTCGCCACGCCATGCTGACCCGCGCCTGTCTCGGCGATCACGCGCGGCTTGCCCATGCGCTTGGCCAGCAAAGCCTGGCCGACGGTGTTGTTCACCTTGTGCGCACCCGTATGGTTGAGGTCTTCACGCTTGAGAAATATCTGCGCGCCGCCAAGCTGATCCGACCAGCGTTTGGCGTGATAGATCGGGCTGGGACGGCCGACAAAATGCTTGAGATCGTAATTCAGTTCGGCGATGAATTCGGGATCGTGGCGAAACTTTTCATAGGCCCGGTTCAGTTCATCCAGCGCGCCCATCAGGGTTTCCGCAACGTAAATGCCGCCGTAGGGACCGAAGTGGCCGGTGCTATCGGGATAGTTGTACATCGGTTCTCTTGACCTCGTTGATGAACGCGGCGATCTTCGACGCATCCTTGATTCCTTTGCCGGCCTCTACACCACTCGACACGTCCACCGCATAGGGCCGCACTTGCGTGACCGCCACCGCAACATTTTCCGCGTCGAGCCCGCCGGACAATATCACCGGCAACGGCAACATTTCGGGTATCAGTGCCCAGTCGAATGCGGTTCCGGTACCTCCGGGTATTCCCTGCACATGTGCATCCAGCAGCAATCCTTTGGCACTGCGGAAATCGGACGCGCATTGTAGCAAATCCACTCCGGTTTTGACGCGTATCGCTTTAAGATAAGGCCGGTCAAATTGCACGCAATATTCCGGTGTTTCGTCGCCGTGGAATTGCAGCAGATCCAGCGCCACTCTTGCCAATACTTCGCGCACAAATACCGGATCGGCATCGACGAACAAGCCGACTACCGACACGAACGGCGGCAATGCCTCTGCCAGTTGTCTGGCTTGCGCGATACTGACATGGCGCGAGCTGCGTTGATAAAACACCAGGCCGATGGCATCCGCGCCGCTGTGCGCGGCGGCCAAGGCATCTTCCACGCGTGTGATGCCGCAAATTTTGATTCGGGTCATGTTGATAATGCGTGCATGCT
>CAZCKZ010000196.1:0-4116 GCA_964499395.1 uncultured Gallionella sp.
TGGCTCGCGCAAAGCGATGAGCCCGTAATCAATCTGGACAAGCTGACCTATGCGGGCAACCTGGAGAATCTCGCCGCGCTCAATGATGACCCGCGCCACATTTTCGTGCACGGCGATATCGGCGATACGGCTATGCTGGACAAGCTGCTTGCCGAACACCGTCCGCGTGCGGTGGTCAATTTTGCCGCGGAGAGTCATGTGGACCGTTCCATCCACGGCCCCGAGGATTTCATCCAGACCAACATCGTCGGCACTTTCCACCTGCTTGAGGCGGTGCGCGCCTACTGGTCGGGTCTGGCTGCGGAACAGAAAAACGATTTCCGTTTTTTGCATGTCTCGACCGACGAGGTGTATGGCTCGCTGGCAAAAGATGAGCCGGCGTTCAGCGAGACCCACCGCTACGAACCGAACAGCCCCTACTCGGCCAGCAAGGCCGCCAGCGACCATCTGGTGCGCGCCTATCACCACACCTACGGCCTGCCGGTGCTGACCACCAACTGTTCCAACAACTACGGCCCGTATCATTTTCCGGAGAAGCTCATCCCGCTGATGATCGTCAACGCGCTCGCGGGCAAGCCGCTGCCGGTATACGGCGACGGCCAGCAGATCCGCGACTGGCTGTATGTGAAGGATCATTGCGGCGCGATCCGCCGTGTACTGGAAGCGGGCAGGCCGGGCGAGGTATACAACGTGGGCGGCTGGAACGAGAAAGCCAACCTCGACATCGTGCATACCGTATGCGCGCTGCTCGACGAACTGCGTGCACGAGCCGATGGCAAGTCCTACCGCGAACAGATCGCGTTTGTGACCGACCGCCCAGGCCACGACCGCCGCTATGCCATCGACGCGCGCAAGATCGAGCGCGAGCTGGGCTGGAAGCCCCTGGAAACTTTTGACACCGGCATCCGCAAGACCGTGCAGTGGTACCTGGATAATCAGGATTGGGTGGGCAATGTGCAGTCGGGTTCCTACCGGCAATGGATCGCAAAGAACTACGCGGGGCTGGCCGGATGAAGATCCTGTTGTTTGGCAAGACTGGCCAGGTTGGCTGGGAACTGCAGCGCAGCCTGGCGCCGCTGGGCGAACTGATCGCGCTGGATTCGGGCAGCCGTGAGATATGCGGCGATTTCACCGATCCGGCAGAACTCGCGCGGACGGTGCGGACGGTTGCGCCGGATGTGATCGTGAATGCGGCCGCTTATACCGCGGTGGACAAGGCCGAGAGCGAGACTGAACTGGCCCGCACCATCAACGCGCTTGCGCCCGGCGTGCTGGCAGAGGAAGCGTTGCGCGCCAAATCATGGCTGGTCCATTATTCCACCGACTATGTGTTCGACGGCGGCGGCGACAAGCCCTGGCTGGAATCCGATGCGACCGCGCCTTTGAATGTGTATGGCGCGACCAAGCTGGAAGGCGAACAACTGATACGACAATCCGGCTGCCGCCACCTGATTCTGCGCACCAGCTGGGTATATGGTGCACGCGGTGGCAACTTCATCAGGACCATGCTGAAGCTTGCTCAGGAACGCGACAGCCTCAATGTCATCGACGACCAGATCGGCGCGCCCACCGGGGCGGATCTGCTGGCCGATGTCACCGCCCATGCGATCAGGACCGCATTACAGCGACCGGAAGTATCGGGCCTGTACCATCTGGTTGCGGGAGGGGAAATTTCCTGGCACGGTTATGCCCGTTTCGTGATCGATTTTGCGGCACACTACGGCATCGACATCAAGGTCGCACAGGATGCGATCAAACCGGTACCCACCAGCGCTTTTCCCACGCCCGCCAAACGTCCGCACAATTCGCGGATGGATACAGCGAAGCTGCAACAGACATTTGGTTTGTATCTGCCCGATTGGCGGACCGGCGTCGCACGCATGCTGAACGAGGTGCTGGAAAAGGTCTAGGGGCAACTTTTTCTTGCCCCTTGTACTTCGTTTCCTATTCTTCCAGTATCTGCAAACTGACGCCCAGCGACTTCCACTGTTTCACTTCATCCTGCAACGCGGTTTCGGTCAGCGGGTTTTGTGCCAGCCAGCCCGGGTCTATCGAGAGGTAGAATTTGGTACCGCTGAAACGGGCGTGCAGAGCGGGCAAAACGATGTCGCTGCGGTTGCGGTAAAACAGCACGGCCAAACGCAGGCTCATCGCGAGCACGCAGTCTTCCTCATTGTTCAGCATACCCTGCAATTTTTTCAGGTTGCCGCGGTGCGCAAGCGCCAGCAAACTCAGCCTGGCCTGCTCCTTTTTGGAAAAACCCGGCATATCGGCATTGGCGAGAATGTAGGCGGTATGTTTGTGATAGCCGCTGTGTGCCACCCTGATACCGATGCCATGCAGACTGGCGACCCAGCCCAAGACATGCAGAGTCGATTCGCTCGCGTCGCTGCCAAAGAATTGCTGTGCCAGCATATTCGACAGTCCGGTTACCCGCACGACCTGGTTATTGTCAACGTGATACCGTCGCATGAAGTTCTGTACCGTCACATCACGCATGTCGTTGTTGTGGAAGCGCCCCCACAGGTCGTAGAGCACGCCTTCGCGCAACGCGCTGATCGCGGGTTGCATCGCGGCGATTTCCAGTTCACGGAATGCCGCATACATGATGGCAAAGCCGCCTACCAGCGTGGCTGCGCGATCGGGACGCAAGCCGGGCAAAACAAGCCTGTTCACATCACTTTCCTTGAGCAGGCGAATGCGCAGTTTCTCCAGTCCGTCGCGGGTGATGCCGCTCTGGCTGTAGCCGCTCGCTTCAAGTATTTCGGCGATGGACTTGGCCGTACCCGATGAGCCCAGCGCATACTGCCACTGCCCCCGGAAATCGGCAGTGATATTTTGCACTTCGTTGCGCGCGGCAACTTCGGCTTTCTCGAGTTTGCGTTCGGTGATTTTCCCATCCGGAAAAAAACGGGTGCTGTAGCTGACACAGCCCATGTACAGGCTCTCCATCTTGAGCGGAGCCAGGCCATTGCCGATGATGAATTCGGTGGATCCGCCGCCGATATCCATCACCAGCAGATTGTCGTCGGATTTGGGCAAGCCATGCGCGACGCCAAGATAGATCAGGCGCGCTTCTTCAAGTCCGGAGATCACCTCGATCGGAAACCCCAGCACATGTTCTGCATGAACAATAAAATCCGGGGCATTCTTGGCCACCCTCAGGGCGTTTGTTCCGACTACGCGCACCGCCATGCCGGGCAGATCGCGCAGGCGTTCGGCAAATCGTCCCAGTGCGGCAAGAGCGCGTTGCTGTTCTTTGGCGCCAAGAAGTTTGTCGTCGGTCAGTCCTTCCGCGAGTCTGACCGGTTCGCGCAGGCCATCCAGCATGTAAAGCTGGTCGCCTTCTACGCGCGCCACCTGCAGCCGGAAACTGTTGGAGCCGAGATCAACGGCGGCGAGTATGGACTGCTGCTGCACTATTCCAGTATTTCGCGATCGATTTCGTCCACGGTGACGTGGCGAACGTCACGTCCCTTGACCATGTAGATGACATACTCCGACATGTTTTTGGCGTGATCGCCGATACGCTCGATCGCCTTGGCCACGAACAATATCTCCAGGGAGGTGGAAATGGTGCGCGGATCTTCCATCATGAAAGTGATCAGGTAACGCATGATGGCGCGAAACTCTTCGTCCACCTGGTCGTCCTGCCGCACCGCTTCCGCTGCCATCACCACATCCAGGCGCGCAAACGCGTCCAGCGATTTGCGCAGCATGTCCAGCGCGATTTCGGAAGCATGTTTTATTTCCTGGTAGCGCGGAATCGCCAAGCCCTTTTTTTGCGACAGCAGCTTGGCCATGCGCGCGATTTTTTCGGCCTCGTCGCCGATGCGTTCCAGATCGGTGATGGTCTTGATCACCGCCATCACCAGACGCAAATCACCCGCAGCAGGCTGGCGTAGCGCGATCACCTGGCTGCATGCTTCATCGATCTTGACTTCCATTGCATTGACGCGATGATCGTCATTGATCACCCGCGTCATCAGCGCGACATCGCCGCTGACCAGCGACTCGACGGCACTCTTGATCTGGCTCTCTACCAGTCCGCCCATCTGCAACACATGAGCGCGGATGGCTTCGAGCTCGGCATCGAACTGGCGGGAAATATGGTCA
>CAZCKZ010000197.1:0-4110 GCA_964499395.1 uncultured Gallionella sp.
TGTTTCTCAAGGAAGTCATCATACCGAGCGGGTCAAGCAAACTCCTGTTCGTTGTCGCTCCCGTCATGGCCTTTGCCCCGGCGCTTGCAGCCTGGGCAGTCGTGCCGTTCAACCAGGGGATGGCGCTGGCCAATGTCAATGCCGGGCTGCTGTATATCCTTACGATGACCTCGCTGGGAATATACGGCATCATCATCGCCGGTTGGGCATCCAACTCCAAGTATGCTTTTCTTGGTGCGGTGCGTTCCGCGGCGCAGATCGTGTCTTACGAGATCGCGATGGGCTTCGCGCTGGTATGCGTGCTGATGGCCTCGCAAAGCATGAATCTGACCGACATCGTGAACGGACAGCACGGCAACTGGGGTGCGCTGAACTGGTATGTGATCCCGCTTTTTCCGATGTTTATGGTGTACCTGATTTCCGGCGTGGCAGAAACCAACCGGTCGCCGTTCGACATGGCCGAAGGCGAATCGGAGATTGTCGCGGGTTTTCATGTGGAATATTCCGGCATGGCGTTCGCGGTGTTTTTCCTGGCGGAATATGCCAACATGATCCTGATCGCCTTCCTGACCTCGATCATGTTCCTGGGCGGATGGCTGTCGCCTGTGCCGTTCCTGCCGGACAGTTTCATCTGGCTGCTGGGCAAGGTCGCCTTCATTTTGTTACTGTTCCTGTGGTTCCGTGCGACCTTCCCGCGTTACCGTTATGACCAGCTGATGCGCCTGGGCTGGAAGGTGTTCATTCCGCTCACCATCATCTGGGTAGTGGTGATTGCAGTGTGGATGCAGACCTCGCTCTGGGTCTGGTAAAAGGCGGAGGAGACGAATATGCAAATGATCAAGAATTTCTTCAAGACCTTCCTTCTTTACGAACTGGTCAAGGGGATGGCGCTGACGGGTAAATATTTCTTCGCGCGCAAGATCACGGTCCAGTTCCCCGAAGAAAAGACCCCGCAAAGCTTCAGATTCCGCGGCCTGCATGCGCTGCGCAGATACGCGAACGGTGAAGAGCGCTGCATCGGCTGCAAGCTGTGCGAGGCGGTCTGTCCTGCGCTGGCGATCAAGATCGAGGTGGCGGAGCGCGAGGACGGGACTCGCCGCACTACGCAATATGATATCGACCTGGTGAAATGCATCTTCTGCGGATTCTGCGAAGAGGCCTGCCCGGTGGATGCGATCGTCGAGACACGGATATTCGAGTATCACGGTGAGAAGCGCGGCGACCTGTATTACACCAAGCCGATGCTGCTGGCGATGGGCGATAAATACGAACAGCAGATCGCCAAAGACAGGGCGGCGGATGCCAAATACCGATAAGCAGGCCGAAATGAAGGCCGTGAGGCAACGATAGAGGGCAAGTTAATGAATTTTGAAGCCATCGTGTTTTATATGTTCGCGGCATTGATCGTGTTTGCCGCACTGGGCGTGATCACCTCGCGCAATCCGGTGCATGCGGTGCTGTTCCTGGTGCTGGCGTTCATAAGTTCCGCCGGTATCTGGATGTTGCTCGAAGCCGAGTTTCTCGCCATCGCGCTGGTGCTGGTGTATGTGGGCGCGGTGATGGTGCTGTTCCTGTTCGTGGTGATGATGCTGGATATCAACCTGGTGCGGCTGCGCGAAGGATTCTGGCGGTGGCTGCCGTTTGGCGCGGGATTGGCCGGGTTGATGGCATTCGAAATGATCTGGGTGCTGGGTGCTTCGGAAACATCCGGGGGCATGGTTGCCGTCAAACATGCTGCCGATTACAGCAACACCAAAGAACTGGGGCGTTTGCTCTATACCGAATATGTCTATCCATTCGAGATTGCCGCGGTGATTTTGCTGGTGGCGATGGTGGCCGCGATTGCACTGACCCTGCGCCGCCGCAAGGATGCCAAATCGCAGGTAGTTTCCGAACAGATTGCAGTGAAAAAGGCGGATCGTTTGCGTATCGTGACGATGAAGTCAGTGCGTAAAGACTAAACCAAGCTAAGGGAGCGAGAAGAATATGAAAACCTCCAAGAACCGTAGCGGGGTTGCCACGAGACGGTGTTGCGAAGCATCCGGTGCGGGAGTGGCAACTGGCGGCTGTTCCCGCAAGCTGCTGGCTTCGCCAGTAACGTGTCACAGCCGCCGCTTCGAGAGCAAGGCGCACGGTGCTTTGCATGGCCAATCGACTAAGCCGGCAAAAGTACGCCAGCTAAGTCGCTGGTCAGCGCAGCGACAGAGACATATCGATGGGATAGGCGACGAGCGAGCACTGTGCAACGCCGCTATCGAATTGCGCAGTAGGTTTCTGGAGGCTTTCAAGTGATCACACTGTCGCATTATCTGGTACTGAGTGCCGTGCTGTTCGCCATCATCGGGGTCGGTATCTTTCTGTATCGCAAGAATATGATGGTGCTGCTGATGGCGATCGAAATGATGCTGCTGGCGGTGAATACCAACTTCCTGGCGTTTGCGCATTATTTGAACGATACCGCCGGACAGGTTTTCGTATTCTTTATTCTGACCGTTGCCGCAGCAGAAGCCGCCATCGGTCTGGCGATTCTGGTGGTGCTGTTCCGCAATCTGAACACCATCAATGTCGATGACCTCGACAGTTTGAAAGGTTGATGAACATGCAAAGCCTCTATTTGCTGGTTCCGCTCGCTCCGCTGGCCGGGGCGATCATTGCCGGTGTGTTCGGAAGGTGGCTGGGCCGCACCTGGTCGCATCGCATCACGATCGCGCTGGTAGCGGTTTCGTTCTTTGCTTCCGTGGCGATTTTCAGGGATGTCCAGCAGGGGCACAGGTTCAATGGCTCTGTCTATACCTGGCTGACCTCGGGAGATGCCAGGTTTCAGGTCGGTTTCCTGATCGACAGCCTCACCGCCGTCATGATGCTGGTGGTCACCTTTGTGTCGCTGATGGTGCACATCTACACCATCGGGTATATGAAAGAAGATACCGGCTACGTGCGTTTTTTCAGTTACATCTCGCTGTTCACCTTCTCCATGCTGATGCTGGTGATGGCCAACAATTTCATGCAGCTGTTCTTCGGCTGGGAAGCGGTGGGCCTGGTTTCATACCTGTTGATCGGTTTCTGGTACGACCGGCCAACCGCGATTTACGCCAACCTGAAAGCCTTCCTGGTGAATCGCGTCGGCGATTTCGGTTTCCTGCTGGGCATTGCCCTGGTGCTGATGGTGTTCGGAACGCTGGATTATGCCGCGGTGTTCGCCAATTCGGCCGCGCACGCCAGTGACATCGCACCTATCCCGGGCATGTCGGTGAACCTGCTGACCGCGATATGCATTTTGCTGTTCATCGGTGCGATGGGCAAATCGGCACAATTTCCGTTGCATGTCTGGCTGCCGGATTCGATGGAAGGTCCGACACCGATCTCCGCGCTGATCCACGCCGCGACCATGGTGACCGCCGGCATCTTCATGGTGGCGCGCATGTCGCCCATGTTCGAACTGTCGGATACCGCACTGTCATTCGTCATGGTGATCGGCGCGATCACCGCGCTGTTCATGGGTTTCCTCGGCATGATCCAGAACGACATCAAGCGCGTCATCGCCTATTCGACCTTGTCGCAACTCGGCTACATGACCGTCGCGCTGGGTGCTTCCGCTTACTCGGCGGCGATCTTTCATCTGATGACCCACGCCTTCTTCAAGGCGCTGTTGTTCCTGGCCGCCGGTAGCGTGATCATGGCCATGCACCACGATCAGGACATCCGCAACATGGGCGGTCTCAGGAAATACATGCCGATTACCTGGATCACTTTTCTGGTCGGTTCGCTGGCGCTGATTGGCACACCTTTCTTCTCCGGTTTCTATTCCAAGGACAGCATCATCGAGGCGATCGAGCTGTCACACCTGCCGGGTGCCGGGTTTGCCTATTTTGCCGTGGTGGCAGGGGTGTTCGTCACCGCATTCTATACATTCCGTGTGTATTTTCTGGTTTTCCATGGCAAGGAGCGCTTCGGTAAGCCGGATCACAAACATCAGGACGCGGGGCATGACAACAACCATCATCTTGGTCTCGCGCCGGGACAGAAGCCGCACGAATCGCCATGGGTGGTAACCCTGCCGCTGATCCTGCTGGCTATCCCGTCGGTGCTCATAGGCTATTTCACCATCGA
>CAZCKZ010000198.1:0-4103 GCA_964499395.1 uncultured Gallionella sp.
ACTCTGACGCTGGCGCTCCTGCTCGAAAATGCGGCTCATCCGCCGCTCCAGAAAACCTGCCTTGCCGCATACAAAAGGCTAGCCGTGCGGCCCACCGGGGTCATGCCCGTGTGCCACGGCAACCCGGCGGAGCTGCTGGATACCGAGGAAGTGCTGATTCGATCCGCAATCCGTTGACATGTATTCCCTGTGACATTTATTCGTGACATTTATTCGCTGGGAGAGGCAGCGGACGAATAGCGGAACAGTGATTCACGACGACTTGCCCTTGCGCAGCATCCAGCCGATCGCGACCAGTGCCAGCCCGTCCAGCAGCAGGCTGATGCCCACATACAAGCCCACCAGCCACAGGGACGTGACAGGCCAGCCGATCAGGAACAGCGTCCCCAGCAGGAACGACACGACACCATTGAAGACCATCCAGCCCCAGCCACTGATCGGGTGGATGGACCTGGCCAGGGCAAAACTGCCAAAGGCATCCAGAAAAAGATATATGGCCAGCAACAGGCCTACTGCCGCCACACCTGTCATGGGGAAAAACAGCAGCAAAAGGCCGACCACAAATAACAGACCCGGTTTGATCCAGCTCATGATTTTCTTTGCGTCGTAGCGGAAAGTATGAATTGCCCAGAACAGGCCGCCGATAAGCAGCAGCCAGGCGGCAAAGAGTGCGGTCCCAAGGGACATCACGCCGGGCAGGTATATCCCCGCCGCTCCAAGCATGATCAGCAGTATCCCGGTGACCAGGGAATATGGACCGAATTTGTCGAGGACTTCCTTGTCAATCTGCAGTGCGTTCATTGTTTTTCCCACGGTCAGCAGTTCAGTTTTATCGTGTATCACTGGCGTGACATTCAGACACATCAAGTTTTGGGATTGCGCGCCAGGCGCTTTTCCACTTCCAGCACGTGCCGGGTGGTGGCAAGTACCGTGTCAGGATTGAGGCTCATGGAATCGATGCCGATTTCCACCAGGTACTCGGCCATTTCGGGATAGTCGGACGGCGCCTGGCCGCACAGTCCCGAATGCCTGCCGTTGCGGCGCGCGCCTGCCACCGCGAGGCGGATCATCTCTTTCACGCCGGAATCGCGCTCATCAAAATCGAAGGCAACGATCTCGGAATCGCGATCCACACCCAGGGTCAACTGCGTCAGGTCGTTGGAGCCGATGGAGAAGCCATCGAACAGCTTGGCGAAATCATCGATCAGGATCACGTTGTTGGGGATCTCGCACATCACGTAAACCTCCAGGCCGTTATCGCCGCGCTTGAGTCCGTGTGCGGCCATCGCCGCCAGCACCTTTTCGCCCTCCTGTACGCGGCGGCAGAACGGGATCATCAATATCACATTCGTCAGCCCCATCACATCGCGCACCCGTTTCATCGCCGCGCATTCCAGCTCAAATCCTTCGGCATAGGCGGGATGTGCATAACGTGATGCACCGCGGAATCCGATCATCGGATTGTCTTCTGCCAGCTCGAAAACCTTGCCTCCCAGCAGGGTGGCGTATTCGTTGCTTTTGAAGTCGCTCATGCGCACCACGCAGGGTTTGGGATAAACCGCCGCGGCAATCGTGGCGACGCCTTCGGCAAGCGTCTTGACGAAGAAATCCACCGGGCTGTCGTAGGCGATGCTGATCGCGGCAATCTTTTTGCGTGTTGCGGCATCCAGCTTCTCCGGATGCTTGAGCGCCATCGGGTGCGCCTTGATGTATTCACTGATGATGAATTCCATGCGTGCCAGTCCGATGCCATCCACAGGCAGCGAGGCGAGGCTGAATGCCTGGTCCGGGTTGCCCAGGTTCATCATGATTTTGGTTTTGGGATGTCCCAGCTGGCTGAGGTCGGTCTGCTCGACCTCGAACTCCAGCTTGCCTTCATACACATTTCCGGTTTCGCCTTCGGCGCAACTGATGGTGATCTCCTGACCGTCCTTGATTGCTTCTGTCGCGTTCTCGCATCCCACGATGGCGGGAATGCCAAGTTCGCGCGACACGATGGCCGCGTGACAGGTACGGCCGCCCCGGTTCGTCACGATCGCGGCGGCGGTTTTCATCACCGGCTCCCAGTCGGGTGTCGTGGTATCTGCGACCAGCACTTCTCCCGCCTGAAAATCGCCGAGATGCTTGACGTCGTTGATCACCCGCGCTTTGCCGGTGCCTATCCTGGTGCCGACGGCATTGCCCGTCAGAAGAACGGCAGATGTTTCCTTGAGATGGTAAATCTCAAGGACGGTGCCTTTTTTTTGCGACGCCACGGTTTCCGGCCGCGCCTGCACCATGTACAACTGCCCGTCGACCCCGTCTTTTGCCCACTCCATGTCCATGGGTTTGTAAAAGCCGGCTTTGGTGGAATAGTGGTTTTCAACCTTGATGGCGTAGTCGGCCAGCACCATCACATCCGCATCGGTGATGCAAAAACGGTTTCTTTCGTCGCCGGGGGTGTCGATATTTTCCGTGTACTCCACCGCAATATTTCCGGTATTGAGTGTGTCGGTAAATATCATCTTCTTTTCCTTGCTGCCGAGACTGCGTTTCAGGACCGCGCGGTAACCCTTGCTGAAGCTGGGTTTGTGCACATAAAAACTGTCCGGGTCGATGGTGCCCTGAACGATATTTTCGCCCAGCCCCAGCGCGGCATTGATGAAGACCACATCCCTGAAACCCGTTTCGGTGTCCAGCGAAAACATCACGCCGCTGGAACCGATATCGCTGCGCACCATTTTCATCACCACGACGGAGAGATAGACCTTGTAGTAGTCAAAGTTGTTGTCGTATTTGTAGTGGATGGAGCGGTCGGTAAAGTTGGAAGCCAGGCAGCGTTTGTAGGCATCAAGCAGGGCATCGTCGCTCGCGATATTGAGGTAGGTATCATTTTGCCCGGCAAAAGATGCCTCCGGGGAATCTTCGGCAGTGGCG
Organism: uncultured Gallionella sp.; assembly: GCA_964499395.1. GTDB lineage: Bacteria > Pseudomonadota > Gammaproteobacteria > Burkholderiales > Gallionellaceae > Gallionella. The sequence goes on from CAZCKZ010000198.1 coordinate 2,917, forward strand.
GAGGAACGCACCGCCAATGAAATATTTTCTCCATACTCGCGTTTGAGCTGGGCATGGCCCTGCAAAATTGCCGCCTTCAGGTCGTCCGGCAGTTCACAGCCGTAAACGATCGCCCTGGCTTTTTCTCCGCGCGCCTGCAGATCCCTGATGTTGTCTGGATCCAGTCCGTCAAGCGCCGCATGCAATTGCTGCCAGGCCTTATTGTGCTCAAGCACGTAGCGGTATGCCTCTGCGGTAACGGCGAAGCCGTTGGGGACAAGGACGCCTTCAGCCGTCAGGTTCCGGTACATTTCTCCCAGCGAGGCATTCTTGCCGCCGACCAGCGGCACATCGCCGATGCTGATCTCGTTGAACCAGCGAATGTATGAGACCTTTTTCATGTTTTGCTCCTCGGTTCAATGGTGGTAACCGTGACCAATGCTGCGTGCATTTTCAAACATCCAGACAGCGCGCTGCGACACCTAGACCTGCGTATCCTCTCTTGCACGCACCGCCAATACGTCGCAGGTAGCGCGGTGCACCACACCATACGCGGTGGCTCCCAGAATATTGGCAACGCCATGCCTGCCATGAGTCGCCACGACGATCAAATCAATCGACTGTTCTTCGGCAAAACGAATAATCCCGTGCCTGGCAGATCGCGTGGAAAAATTCACCTCACGGCACGCATCCACGCAGCCCAGATCCTCGGCAAATTCAGCCAGCAAGGTGTGCGCCTGTTGCTTTCGGAAGACCGCTGGCTCGCTGTCTTCCGGAGCAATTACCTCGTTGGACCTGTCCTCGGGAAAATACTCCACGACATGCAGCAACGTCAGCCTGGCACCATATCGCCGGGCCATCTCGACGGCACGTTCGGCTGCGGCTCTGCAATGGACAGAGAAATCCGTAGCGCACAATATATTCCGGTAGTCATTCATTTCTGTATCTCCCATGATGACAATGTAATCAATGAGCCTCACTCACGCCGCATTTTCCATACTTGCCTGATATTCACCCCGCTGTGCAGCGCCATTCAACCCTGCACGCTTCAGCAGGGCCTGCTGGGCTGCGGCCACGTTCTCCGCCTTGCCCTGCCAGGCTTGCAAAACAGGCTGTTGCAGGGCGCGGCCATAGGAAAAAGAAAGCAGCCAGGGCGCATCGGGGAAACCGGCATTCATGGCATTGAGGTTGGCCGTCGCCTGTTCCGG
>CAZCKZ010000199.1:0-4090 GCA_964499395.1 uncultured Gallionella sp.
ATCATGGATGAGGACCGCCCCGGCGTGGTGGCCGAAGTCATGCGCGCGATTGCAGAGAAACGCGCCTTCGCAGTGGAGTACCGGCTGAAGCGCAAGGACGGTGGCATACGCTGGATGACAGAACACGGCATGCCTGTTTACGGAACGGACGACGCGCCACTTTATATCGATGGCGTGATCTTTGATATCACGGAGCACAAGCAGGACGAAATCGAACTCAAACTGTTTCGAACCCTGCTCGACAATTCCAGCGATGCTATCGAAGTGATCGATCCTGCCACTATGCGTTTATTGGACGTAAACGAAACACAATGCCGCGAATTGGGTTACAGCCGGGAAGAACTGCTGACCATGAGCGTTAAAGACATCGAAACGGAATTTACTGCGAACCAGATATTAGAGTTCAAAGCACAGATCCTACAAAACGGAGAGGGGCGATTCGAAAGTACGCATCGACGCAAAGACGATACTACCTACCCGGTAGAAGTCAGAGCGAAACTGGTCGAAATCGGCAAACCCTACTTGCTGAGCATCGTGAGCGACATCACCGATCGTAAGCTCGCCGAGGCGGAAGTACAAAAATTGCAGGAACAACTGCGCGAACAAGCCCTGCACGATCCGTTGACGGGTCTTTACAATCGCCGTTACCTCGACGAATCGATGGGACGCGAAATGATCCGCGCCGAACGTTACGGCCGGCCGATCGGAATCGTGATGTGCGACATCGACCATTTCAAGGTTGTCAACGACACATATGGCCATTTGGTCGGCGACGAGATATTGCGGAAGTTTGCCGAACTGTTGAAAAAAAATTCACGCGGCAGCGATATCGTTTGCCGTTTCGGCGGCGAGGAATTTCTGCTGCTTCTTCCCGACATGCCGCCTGCTATCGCGTATCAACGCGCCGAGCAGTTGCGTGCATCGCTTGCGCCACTGCAGATAGGGAAGGAAATTATCCGGGTGACCGCATCCTTCGGTGTGGCGGCCTTCCCTGAAAATGGCAAGACGATGGACAGTTTGATCAGTGCTGCAGACGCTGCGATGTACCAGGCCAAGGAGGCAGGCCGCGACCGCGTTGTGGTCTCATCGGTGCGCGCTGCAGATGGTTCGACACTGGCGTGAATGGAAGCCTGATAGTTTCCAAATAATAATAAAAAGCAACCGGATGGTCGCCTTTTTATCCGATAGACAATGCCTAAGGTTGTGAAACCAGCTTGTAATTATTGGGCACGGTAAAGACGCTGTCGTGCACCTGTTCTATCCCGAGCTTCTTCACCTCGAAGGTTAACGACAATATCGGCTCGCCAGCAGCCTCTTTCATCGTGTCATCGGCCTTCTTCTGTGCAAACATTCCGGCGAGGCCGGAGACCAGATCTCCGGTACCGCCTGGAGCGTTGGTGGATTTGTCTTTCGTTTCCCTGGGCGCGCAGGCATTGCCTTCCATGTTCCAGGCAAGATGGGTCGATACTGGGTAACCCTTGACCTTTTTCATTTGTCTGCCTGCTTTAAGGAATGCCTTGAGGTCACCCGGCTTCATGGAATTGGCGAGATATGCCGCGATCAATCTGGCGGCGTCTGCAGGCATGATTCCCCGCTTGCCTGTGTCGGCAACAGCGCCGTTAAAAGCCCGGGCATAACGCTTTTCCATCGCCAACGCATCCCGCATCGCGCCGGTCTCCGGTGTAGTCCAGATATCCAGCTTTACCGTGCTGGTGGATTTTCGCGCTGAATTGTCGTGCAGCTTGACGACCCAGGCGGCCTGGTATTCATCGGTGTCAAAACCATTGATGGTTTTCTTCCGGCCTGTCGCCTTGACGGTGAAGCGGGTGTGCGCAATGCGCATGGTGCAGCCGGGTTCATGCTTTTCCTGCGGAGGTTTTTCGGCAGGTTGTTCTTGTTCGGCAGGCGGCTTGGTCGGCTTGCTACACCCCTTCAGTGGACACTCGGTGTATTCCTGCTTTTCCGTGTTCAGCGACCATTTCAGCTTGCGGTCGATTCGCGTTATTTCCGTATCGGAACGCAAGCCGACCAGAAAGCTCGTGAAGGTGCCGGTACCCTTGAAAGTGGTTTCGTCGCGGCGCATGTTGGAGCGCACATAATGCCGGTCAGTGGATTCGAAGGGGAAGAATCCCTTGATTCCGTTGCTGACGACCTGCTGCTCGATCACCGCAGTCCGGTTGAGTGGTGTGTTGTCGGCCTCGGTGATGGCCGGTTTTGTGGCGCAGCCGGCAATGCCGGCACAAATAACAATAATTCCAGGAAGATTGCGTAACATACTTACCTCCGCGTTTATCGCCAGAGTCGCATTATAGAGGGCGAATCCGGGAATTAAATGCAATTTTGAATTGCGCTGGAGGTGGATTGGATAGGATTGCGTCCAAGCCTCCAGGCCAGACAGACGATTTTGAACGCGCCATATCTCCCGGCAGTGCGTTATAGGCGGCCAATTTGGTGGTACGATTTAATCATGATGACTGATCCCGCACCCGATTTGATCAACACACCCGAAGTCCGGTTCACCAACCTGCTCGAAGAGGATCCGCTCGGCGAGGCGTTCTGGAAGCATTGGCTGGGGGCCGGGCGATACAACAAGCTTCGCGCCCATTTCAGTGCGCTGGGCGAAAGCGGCGCACTCGCGACCGAACTCTCCGCCCGCGCCGACAAACAGGGTCCGACGCTGCAGACTCACGATGCACGCGGCATACGCACAGACCGCGTGGTCCAGCATCCCGACTATCGCGAACTGGAAAAACTTTCCTACGGACGCGGAATCGCCGGGATCAAATACCAGCCGGAATTTCTGGCCAGGCATCGCGCGTTCAGGCATTTGCTCGGCTTCGGTGCGGGGTATTACTTTGCCCAGAGCGAGATCGGCCTTTATTGCCCTGTCTGCATGACCGATGGCGTGGGCCGGGTGCTCGAGCGCAGACCGCAAGGGCCGCAAACCTCCCTTTATGAAATGACCATCGCCCATCTTTGCGCCGGCGATCCGGAAGAGCTGTGGCAGGGCGCGATGTTCCTGACCGAAAAGCAGGGCGGTTCGGATGTGGGCAGCAATGCCGTCACGGCGACCCGGCAGGGCAGGCGCTGGCTGCTCAACGGCGACAAGTGGTTCTGCTCCAACGTGGCGGCCGATGCGATTCTCGCGTTGGCGCGTATGCCGGGAGGCGCACCCGGCACCAGGGGGCTGGGACTGTTTCTCGTGCTGCGCAAAAAGCCCGCCGGCAATTCGGCCACGATCCGCATACAGCGGCTGAAGGACAAGCTGGGCGTACGCTCGATGCCGACGGGCGAAGTGACGTTCGAAAACACCGAGGCTTTCCTGGTCGCGGGCGAGAACGAGGGCTTCAAACAGATGGCGGAGATGCTCAACCTGTCGCGGCTCTATAACGCCGTTGCGAGCGTTGCCGGCATGCGCAGAGCCGTGCTTGAGGCGCTGAAATATGGCGCCGGGCGCAGAGCCTTCGGCCGCAGGCTGGACGAACTGCCGCTGTGGCGCGCGACGATGGCCGATCTTGTTGCCGAACATCTCGGCATCTTCGCGCTGGTCTTCGAAACCGTACGCGCGCTGGACCGTGCCGACAATGGTGATGATGAGGCGCGCAGGCTGATGCGGATCACGATACCCATGGCCAAGGCCTTGAGCGGCAAGCTCGCGGTCTTCGCGGTCAGCGAGGCGATGGAGGCGATCGGCGGCAATGCCTACATCGAGGAAAGCATTCTTCCGAGGTTGTTGCGCGACTGCCAGGTTCTGCCGATCTGGGAAGGCACGACTCACATCCTCACCCTCGACGCGCTTCGGGCGATTCACAAGGAAGGGAGCCATGAAGCATTGTTCGCGCGAATCCGGCTTGCGCTTAAACGCGCGAAAAAATTGGAAATTGGACCGGTCAAGGCCAGGCTGGCCTCAGATATCGAACGGCTTGATATGCTGCTGCAGCAACCCGCCGAGCTGCAGCAACGCGATGCGCGGCAGTGGCTCGAAGGCGCCGGACGGACTCTGACGCTGGCGTTGCTGCTCGAATACGCGGCTCATCCGCCGCTCCAGAAAGCCTGCCTTGCCGCGTTCAAAAGGCTAGCCGTGCGGCCC
>CAZCKZ010000200.1:0-4038 GCA_964499395.1 uncultured Gallionella sp.
TGCGCGATTCATAGCCCGAGTTGCGCACCGCAACGTCCGGAACGTTTAATGTTTGCTTCAGCGCTATCGTACCGTGCTTGAGCGCGTCAAAAGTCAGATAGGCGGTCATCAACTTGGTCAGCGAAGCAGGCTCCATGCGCGCATCGCCGTTCTGATTCACGAGTATCTGATTGCTGTTGTAGTCATACAACAGGTATGACTTGGCCGCAAGCTGCGGCGCTGTTGGCAAAGGCTCGGGTTGCGCGTACGCGAGTACGGGTACGAACAAGAGAAGCGATAAAATGAGTTTCATGATTCAAGGCAATGTTCCGAGGATGCAATTATAGTCGCGTGTCCATGGCAGGGGTAGCAATCCGCCGGTTTCACATGCCGGTTATAATTCTCTGCCGATATTTTCTTTAACCAATGGAAAGATAATGATGATCAATTTATTCCGGTTTGGCGGGCTGCTGGCAGCCCTGTTCGTATGCGCCAGCGTTTACGCCGGCGATATCGAGATTCAAAATGCATGGGCTCGCGCCACCGCCCCCGGACAGGATGCGGCGAGCGTGGACCTGACCATCACCAGCAAACATGCCGCGGCCCTGGTCGGGGTATCCAGCCGGGTTGCCAGGACGGCCGCACTGCACAGCATGGTGACGGAGGGCGGCATGATGAGAATGCGGGAAGTGGCATCGATTGATTTGCCCCCCGGGAAAACGGTGAATCTGGGCGAGAGCGGCTATCACCTGATGCTGGTGGGGCTGAAAGCGCCACTCAAGGAAGGTGAAACCGTGCCGTTGACGCTGAACATCAGGGTGGGCAAGCTGGGCATGGTGAAGGTCAAGACCAGGGCCGAAGTGAGGTCGCTGACCGCAACCGCGGCACCCTCACCGCAAAACGAGCACCGGCAGATGAACATGCAGATGAACTGAGTGAGTGTTGGCTTCCTCGGATAATCAGGCGGCGCTTGCCGCCTGATTCATTATTAACCCTGCCACTTTTCTTCTGGTGTAGAATTCGCGGCACATTTTGCGAGGAAATATCATGCCGCTTTCCGCTACCACCGTTGCACAAAAAGCCCGCACCTTGTCGGAGGCGCTGCCCTATATCCAGCGTTTTTTCGACAAGACTATCGTCATCAAATTTGGCGGCAATGCGATGACCGATCCCGAGTTGCAGCAAAACTTCGCGCGCGATGTGGTATTGCTCAAGCTGGTCGGGATGAATCCGGTGGTGGTGCACGGGGGCGGTCCGCAGATCAACGACTTGCTCAAAAAGGTCGGCAAACAGGGCGAGTTCATCCAGGGCATGCGCGTTACCGACGAAGAGACCATGGACGTGGTCGAGATGGTGCTGGGCAAGGTAAACAAGGACATCGTCAACCTGATTAACCGCTTTGGCGGCAAAGCGGTCGGTCTGACAGGACAGGACGGCGGATTTATCCGCGCCGAAAAATTGCTGCTGGAGAGCAACTCCGAACCGGGCAAGATGCTGGACATCGGCCTGGTCGGCGACATCAACAAGATTGACCCGTCCATTATCACTTTTCTGGATTCAGGCGATTTCATCCCGGTCATCGCGCCGATCGGCGTTTCGCCGGATGGCGAAACATTGAACATCAACGCCGATGTGGTGGCGGGCAAACTGGCTGAAGTGTTGCGCGCCGAAAAGCTGGTGTTGCTGACCAACACGCCGGGAGTGCTGGACAGGGACGGCAAGCTGATGACCGGCCTGACTCCCAGGGAAATCGATAAACTGGTGGCGGACGGCACATTGTCGGGCGGCATGATCCCCAAAATCAGTTCTGCGCTGGATGCCGCCCGCAGCGGAGTGCGTGCCGTGCACATCATCGACGGGCGGGTGCAGCACGCGCTGTTGCTGGAAATCCTCACCGATGAAGGTGTGGGTACGTTAATTAAAAGCAAGTGATTTTGAGAACGGGGTGCAGAAAATTCAAGATTTCTGATAAAACAACTAGCCCTTCCACCAGGCCACCAAAATACGGCGGCCAAGTGGCCGGTTATAAGCCAGACTCTGCACGCGAAGAAGATCGTGGCGCAGCATATGCGGTATATGTAAGCAAGATTTTTTGAGCGCAACAACGTATGGCGACGAAATTTTGGATTTTTGATTTGGATAACACGTTGCACAACGCAACCGCGCACATCTTCCCGCACATCAACCGCAGCATGACTGCGTATCTGCAGGAACATCTGCAACTGGACGAAGCGGCTGCAAACGATTTGCGTGTGCATTACTGGCTGCGCTACGGCGCAACGATGACCGGCCTGATGCGCCATCACGGCACCGATCCGGATCATTTTCTGTGGCACACGCACCAGTTTCCGGAACTGGACAAAATGGTGCTGAGAGTACCGCGATTGCGCCATGTACTGAAAGCATTGCCGGGCAGGAAAGTCGTGTTCTCGAATGCGCCCCAACGCTATGCTTATGCTGTACTGAAGCTGTTGCGTGTGGATGACTTGTTCGACGATGTGATGGCGGTGGAGCACACGCGCTATCGTCCCAAGCCGGATAATTTCGGCTTCATGCGGCTGTTGAAAATGCATCGCGTGAAGGCACCTCAATGCATCATGGTTGAGGATAGTCTGAAAAATCTGCAAGCGGCGAAACGGCTGGGGATGCGCACAGTATGGGTGAATGCCGGCAACAAAAACGCGCCCTGTGTGGATGCGAAGATTCGCGATGTAATGCAGTTGCCGGATGTGCTGCATCGTTTGGGGCGATAGATATAATTTGTAGGAGCGGGACGTGCCTGTCCTGAGCCAGCCGAAGCTGCCCGCGATAATCGGTTCGCGGGCAGCACCCGCAAGGGGTACGCCGTGGTTGTAAGGGGCTAAAGCCCCAACAACACACGCAGGGCCCGCTCCTGCAGGAATTTTTCAGGGATTGATGGGGGGATAAAATGGCCGCTAAACCGGGCGAAAGAAAATTACAGATACTGCAAGCCGTTGCCGGGATGCTGGAGCAACCCAAAGGCGAGAAGATCACCACGGCCGCACTGGCTGCGCGTCTGAAGCTTTCCGAGGCGGCGCTGTACCGCCACTTCGCCAGCAAGGCGCAGATGTTCGAAGGCCTGATCGAGTTCATCGAGCAGACCGTGTTCGGCCTGATCAACAAAATCACCCAGGAAGAGAAGAGCGGCGTAAAGCAGATCGAGGCGACCGTGGCCATGCTGCTCAATTTCGCGCAGAAGAACCGCGGCATGACGCGCGTGTTGATCGGCGACGCGCTGGTTAACGAGGATGAACGTTTGCAGCAGCGTGTCAACCAGCTGCTGGATCGCATCGAGGCAACGCTCAAACAATCGCTGCGCATCGCCGCCACACAGGGCGAGTTGGGCGAGGCTGTGGATGTGGGCGCACATTCCAACCTGCTGGTGTGCTATGTAATCGGCCGCTGGACGCAATTTGCCAAAAGCGGTTTTGCACGCGAACCGATGGCGCTGTGGCCGGCGCAATTGGCCATTTTGCTGCACAAATGAACGGAAAGAACAAATGATACTGATACTGAACTCCAACGTCGGCGAGCAATCTCCGGAATACAAGCAGTTGCTCGCGCACCTCGCCTCCTTGCCGGGTATCCAGACCCGCGTGCATCTCGAGCGCGGCATCGAGCAGACGCTGACCGAAATCTATTTGATCGGCAACACCAAGGCACTGGAAATCGAGGACATGCAGAACCTCCCCGGTGTGGAGCGCGCGGTGCGTGTCTCCGAGGAATACCGCATCCTGGGGCGGCACAAGGACGATCAGCGTCCCACCCATTTCGAATACAACGGAGTGCGTTTCGGGCAGGACACCCTGAATGTGTTTGCCGGTTTGTGCGCGGTGGACAACCGCGAACACGTCGAAATCATGATGAAGGCGGTGCACGACAACGGCCAGGTCTGCACACGGATGGGCGCATACAAACCGCGCACCAGCCCCTATGCATTCCAGGGCCACGGCAAGCTGTGCCTGCCTTATGTGTTCGAACTGGCGGGCAAATACGGCATCAAGGTGATCGCGATGGAGATCACCCACGAATCGCATC
>CAZCKZ010000201.1:0-4031 GCA_964499395.1 uncultured Gallionella sp.
ATCGGGCGATGTGCTCGCCGGCGACGGGGTGGCCACGGCCTCGATAATGGCTGCATTTGCCACTGAAGCCGGCTTGCTGGTTTCGCAAAACTTTCGTACCGCGCTGGCACAAATGTCTCCCGGCTCCGAGGGTGTACTAGTGCCGACCGACAATTTCAGCGATGCCGGACTTCGCACCTATCAGGTTTTTCGCCTTGATCGTCTCGCACCGCGCCAACGTCGGCGCCGCTTCATTGTGGTTTCCGTGGCCGCGGTTTTCTTGTTGCTGACGACGGCTATGGCACTGCGACTGAGTGTGCCGAATCGACCGCGGCCTTTGGCACCCTACATTGGCAATGAAGTCTCCACCGCGCTTGATCGCATGATGAGGTTCACCCATGGCCAGCCGTAAGCTCAAACAATTGGGGCGCTATCGTATCCAAGCCGAACTTGGGCGTGGCGCCATGGGGGTGGTCTACAAGGCGCATGATCCGGTACTCGATCGTACGGTGGCGCTCAAGACCATTGCACTGGATGACGCTGAGCAGGATCGTGAAGAGTATCAGGCACGATTTTTCCAGGAGGCCAAAGCCGCCGCGCGCCTGAACCACCCGGCGCTCATTACCATTTATGACTTCGGCGAGGAAAACGCACTGGCCTACATGGCGATGGAACTGCTCAACGGCAGCGAATTGACCGAGCGCATGGGGCAGGCGATTCCAATTAGTGAGGCCGTCGCAATAGCCGAGCAGGTGGCCGAAGGCCTGGGGTTTGCGCACGACAACGGCGTGATCCATCGCGACATTAAACCCGGCAACATCATGTTGCTGCCGCGAGGGAGGGTCAAGATCATGGATTTTGGCATTGCCCGGCTGAAGGTTTCGGATATTAAAACACAACTCGGCATGCGACTGGGTACGCCAAAATACATGTCGCCTGAACAAATTGGCGGCAGCGCACTCGACCACCGCACCGATATCTTTTCGCTCGGTATCGTGCTCTACGAAATGCTGACAGGCGTCAAGCTGTTCAAGGGCGACACCCTGACCCAGGTGATGCACAACGTGGCGAGCTTCGAACCGCCCCCGCCGAGCCAGATCAACCCGGAGGTGTCTCCTCTGCTTGATCTGGTGGTCAAGCGCGCGATGGAGAAAAAACCGTCGGCCCGGTATGCGAGCGCTTGGGAAATGGTCGATGATTTGCGCCACTGCTTGCAGGAACTCGTACCGCCAACTCTGACATTGCAGGGCGGTGCCGACAGCCCGGCCAAGGAAGGTGTTCCAACAGCAGATGCAGGTGAAAAAACACACGTGCTCAAACCGCCGGCCGACAACAAGCTAACCCTGCGTCGTATGTCCGCAGACGTGGAAACCGACAACCGCCTGACCCTGTCGCGTCGTTTCGACTCCGGCACCGCCCTTACTCGCCTGCAAGTGCCGATCCCGCGCGACCGGAAACGCTTGGCGCGTTCGCCGCGCTCGCCAGGACTGTTGCGCCGCTTGCGGTATGACCACGATCTGGCTTGGTTCACGCTGACGCTTGGCCTGGCGATATTGTTTGCCGGGGCGCTGGCGCTGAGCTGATATGCGCCGACCACGGCATAGAGAAGCGATCTGCGAGTTCGAAGCGGGAGACATGCCGGTCACCGTCGCGGAGGATACCAACGGTTGCCCGGCGTACGGGATCGAGTCCGGCAAAGTGGGGCGGCCGCATAGCCGCGATTCCGGTGAAGGTGACAAAATGAAAAGGCGGAATTTATTGTGCATGCAAATATTTTAATGCCCGGCATTAGGCTATTTGTGCAGTGGGCTATATGGCAGAAACAATGCCTTTCACAGTAAATCTCTCGCAGGAAGCAAAGAGCATAGAAATACGGAAATAGTACGCACAATTGAGGGCAGGCTCATATATCAAGGCCGGACTGGATTGTATGAAATACACACACGCCATTCTTGTCGGGCCAGGCTTAACCCAACTGAGAGCTGATATGGCATGGATTTTGCCGGTTAATTCGACTATCATGCAACGCTGGTTGTCCGCATTACAGAATTTACGAATTGGCGGGTCTCCCCGCATTGCAGCGTAGTGAACCTGGTCAGGTCCGGAAGGAAGCAGCCACAGCTACTTATGCAAGTGCCGGGGGTAAGGCTCGCCTCCTTATTGGGGTGAGTGCACGATGATGTATCGTTCAGTTTCAGCGTCCTTGCCAGTGTTTATGGATGTTCTCCGTCCACCTTATATTGTTGGTCAATCTTGTCTGAAAACACGGTTCTAGCACGCAAATGGCGTCCCAGAAACTTCGCGCAACTGGCGGGGCAGGAACATGTGGTTCGCGCGTTGAGCAATGCGCTCACGCATAACCGTCTGCACCATGCTTATTTGTTTACCGGTACGCGCGGAGTTGGCAAAACCACCATTGCGCGTATTTTTGCAAAGTCCCTGAATTGCGAGGCTGGAATCACTGCCACCCCGTGCGGGGAGTGCAGCGCCTGCAGGGAAATCGACAGCGGTCGTTTCGTTGACCTGATTGAATTGGATGCCGCATCGAACACGCAGGTGGACAATATGCGTGAACTGCTGGAAAGCGCTTTATACGCGCCCAGCAGCGGACGCTTCAAGGTGTATATCATCGACGAAGTGCATATGCTGTCCAAGTCAGCCTTCAACGCGATGTTGAAGACGCTGGAAGAACCCCCGGCACATGTCAAATTCATCCTGGCCACCACCGATCCGCAAAAAATTCCTGTCACAGTGCTGTCACGCTGCCTGCAGTTCAACCTGAAACAATTACCGCCTGCCTTGATTGTTGGCCGCTTGCAGTATGTGCTCGAGCAAGAGCAGATTTCATTCGAGAATGGTGCGATCGCTTTGATCGCGCGAGCCGCGCAGGGCAGTATGCGCGACGCACTGAGCTTGATGGACCAGGCTATTGCCTTTTCCGCCGGCAAGGTGGAGGAATCGGTGGTGCACACCATGCTGGGCGCGATAGACCAGGGTTATCTGTTTGATTTACTGACGGCGTTGCGTGAACAGGATGGCGTCGCGCTGCTTGAAATCGCCGACAACATGGCCGCGCGCAGTATTGCGTTCGATACGGCTTTGCAGGAGTTGGCAACATTGCTGCATCGTATCGCTGTGGCGCAGACCGTGCCACAGTCGATTGGCGACGATGAGCCAGAGCGTGCCCGGCAACTGGAACTGGCTGCGGCGTTCACTGCTGAAGAGGTACAGTTGTTTTATCAAATCGCTATCCATGGCCGTGACGAGATCGATTTGGCCCCCGATGAATATGCAGGCTTTACCATGACGCTGCTGCGTATGCTGGCTTTTGCGCCCGCCAGGGATATCTCGCAGCAGTCATTGAATACACCCGTTACCGGGGTGCGGCCAGTTGCGAAACACGTTGTTGCTGACAACAAGGTTTCCTTTGCCGGCCGAACACGAGTCCCGGTCGAGCCCGTTGCAAATAACCAGCCTTCAAATGGGGAGGTTGTATCGGTCAATCAGCCGGACTGGGGCGTATTGTTGGACCAGTTGAATGTGCAAGGGATGGCGCAGCAGCTGGCGAAACACTGCATATTGGAAAGTTTTTTGGATCGGCAAATTACCCTGCGCCTGTCGCAAGAACATAAGCATCTGCAAACCAACAGAATGGCAATAGAAAAATTGCAGGCCGCACTGGCCGATTATTTTGCCAAGCCGGTGAAGCTGAATATTGTGTTGGGTAAAACCGAAGCGGCAACACCTGCAGTGGTAGAACAGCAGAGCAAACAACTCAGGCAGCAACAGGCAAGCGATTCGATTGCGCAGGATAGTTTTGTGCATGAGGCGCAAACAGAACTGGATGCTGTTTTGATAGCAGAATCAATTAAACCGATACAGTAACTTTAGGAGAGAGCAAACATGATGAAGGGTGGATTGGGCGGAATGATGAAGCAAGCCCAGCAAATGCAGCAGAATATGCAGAAGGCTCAGGCTGAATTGGCAACAGTGGAAGTTGAAGGCCAGGCAGGTTCAGGGATGGTCAGAGTATCCATGACCTGCGGCCATGT